>NZ_JBFRPJ010000068.1:1593-38926 GCF_041471945.1 Vibrio sp. 10N.261.51.A4 | reverse complement strand
CTTTACGGGGTCACTTCAGAGTGAGGCTTTTTTATCAAAGCAATAAAGCTTAGAAGTAATCGCGAATCAGAACTTCAGCGATTTGAACTGCGTTTGTTGCTGCGCCTTTACGAACGTTATCAGCGACAACCCACATGTTTACGCCACTGTGATGGCTGATGTCGTTACGAATACGACCAACCATTACGTGGTCTTTACCACCTGCATCACGAACTTGAGTTGGGAAGTCTAGCGCTTGGAATACTTCAACACCTTCTGTGTTCTCTAGAAGCTGAACCACTTGCTCTGCACCGATTGGTGCGCGAGTTTCAATGTGTAGAGATTCTGCGTGACCGTAAAATACTGGTACGCGGACACAAGTCGGGTTCACTGTGATTGAAGAGTCAGCAAAGATTTTTTGAGTTTCCCAAACCATCTTCATCTCTTCACGCGTGTAGCCGTTCTCTGTAAATTCATCGATTTGAGGAATACAGTTGAAAGCGATTTGTTGTGAGAACGCTGAGTTTTCAGCTGGCATACCGTTAAGAAGCTTAGCCGTTTGACCCGCTAGCTCATCGATACCTGGCTTACCTGCACCAGACACAGATTGGTAAGTTGAAACGTTAATACGCTCAAGGCCCACTTCATCGTGAATTGGTTTTAGCGCTACTACCATTTGGATAGTCGAGCAGTTAGGGTTCGCGATGATGTTACGGTTACGGAACTCAGCAATCGCTTCAGGGTTCACTTCAGGCACAACCAGAGGAACATCGTATTCGTAACGGAAGCGTGATGTGTTATCGATGACAACCACACCTTCATCAGCCGCAATTGGAGCCCAACGCTCTGAAAGCTCGCTACCTGCGGAGAAAAACGCAATATGTACTTGAGACCAATCGAAGTCTTCTACGTTTTGTACTTGTATTGTTTTGCCGTTAAAACGGGAAGTTTTGCCTTCACTACGTTCACTTGCTAGTAAGTGCATTTCACCGACAGGGAATTTACGCTCTTTAAGTACTTCAAGAATGGTTTCACCAACCGCACCAGTCGCACCTAAAATAGCAATATTAAATTCTTGGCTCATTGTTTCTCTCTTTTATAAAGTTGGCTTTACCATAAAACCGAGTTTAGATAACGGCGTTAAATTACAAGATTCGTCGCCCGTTAACTCGACTGCACTGTACTCTCTGCGGTCCCAATATTCTTTACGCATCTTGTCAAAAGAACCCGGCGTAACGATATTGCGACGGAATAAGGCGTCGTCTTTGCGCACATCATAGATCAACTGAGTCAAATTGTGCAGTGTTGCTTCATCCCAAGCTCTATCTAATTTCATTTGAGGTACAGGCGCTGTCGGCAATAAGTCGCTTGCATACGCACGCTGTTCAGTACCTAAAAATTCACAATAACTGTTGAAGATCATCGTGGTACCACGCGCTTTACCTTCTAAACCGTAGCCCGCTACGTGAGGCGTTGCAAAAGCGAGTAACGGAAGAAGCTCAAAGTCGACTTCAGGTTCAAACTCAAACACATCAAGCACTGCAGTGAAACCATCGGCTTTTTGCAGGCGAGCTTTTAGCGCTTGGTTATCAACCACAGGACCGCGAGCTGCATTAATCAGGATTTGATCAGCACGTAAGTTGTTCAGCACTTGCTCACTGATCAAGTGATGCGTTGGATACTCACCCGTCTTAGTGATTGGCGTGTGTAATGTAATAACGTCTGATTGTTCAAGCAAAGTCTCTAACTCAGTAAATTCGCGCGTATCACCCTCTTGCTGTTTTAGAGGGTCGTTCAGCAGAACTTTGATACCAATACCTTCAAGGCACTTCGCTAAGTAACTGCCCACTTGACCACAGCCGATAATACCAACCGTTTTATCAAAAACAGAAAAGCCTTGTTGCTGCGCAAGCACCATCATCGCACTGAACGCGTACTCAGCAACACCCACCTTGTTACAACCAGGTGCCGCAGTAAAGAAAATGCCACGCTCTTTCATCAACTCTTGGTCAACGTGATCCATGCCAGCCGTCGCAGTACCAACAAACTTCAGCTTATTGGCTTTGCTGATCAATGACTCGTTTACCTTGGTAACAGAGCGAATCATCAATGCGTCTACGTCAACTAGGTCGTCAGCTGTTAATGTGCGACCAGACTTCATTGTCACTTCCCCTAGCTGGCTAAAAAGCGCTTCAGCGTAAGGCATATTTTCGTCGATTAAGATTTTCATTTGGCGAGTACTTTTGTTGGGGTCTATCGACCTAAATGTGAATTGAAATGATTGTGCAAAATTCCACACACGGTGTCGAGTAGCAATTGGAATACATTATAAATAAAGGGCTGAATCACCTAACCTTGGCAGACAAGAACCGAAACCAGAGTGAACACCCAAGATCAAACGGCTAAAACGAAAAATGCCCGATTGAATAAACAATCGGGCAAACATCCAGAACAAAAGGATCCTATCTCGCTCTCCAGGAGACAGAGTCTTGCGTCTGTTCAACCAGTACTAACCAAAGTCAGTACTGGTCAAGCTCTGGAAACCTTTCAATCTCTAAACCCAGATTTAAAAACTATGTTCAAAAAACACGTTTACCAACCTGCGTCTAAAAACTTTGTTCTGATGGTCATTATTACTGGGTGACCTGTGCGTGTTGAATCGGCACTAGCGCAACCCTTTAACGATTAACCTTGTCTCTGTAACTCAAGCTTAAGTTAAGCTTGGTACTTTTTGATTACTAGCGTTGCGTTCGTACCGCCGAAACCAAAACTGTTAGACATAACTGTAGTTAGCTCTTGATCACGAGCTTCAGTTACGATGTCTAGGCCAGCAGCAGCTTCGTCTAGGTTCGAAACGTTAATGCTTGGAGCGATAAAGCCGTTATCTAGCATTAGCGTTGAGTAAATAGCTTCGTGTACGCCAGCAGCACCTAGAGCGTGACCTGTCATCGCTTTAGTTGCAGAAATTGCTGGGCTGTTGCCACCGCCATTGCCTTGAGAGAAAACTTCTTGGATAGCGCCTAGCTCTTTAACGTCGCCAACTGGAGTTGAAGTACCGTGAGTGTTCACGTAATCAACGCCATCAACGTTTTGCATCGCCATCTTCATACAACGAACCGCACCTTCACCAGAAGGAGCAACCATGTCGTAGCCATCTGAAGTTGCGCCGTAGCCTACGATTTCACCGTAGATTTTTGCGCCACGAGCAACAGCGTGCTCAAGCTCTTCGATAACTAACATGCCGCCGCCACCAGAGATAACGAAACCATCACGGTCTGCATCGTAGGTACGAGAAGCCAGCTCTGGCGTATCGTTGTACTTAGTAGAAAGTGCGCCCATTGCGTCGAACATCATAGTCAGAGACCAATCCAGTTCTTCACCGCCACCAGCGAATACAACGTCTTGCTTACCAAGTTGGATAAGCTCCATTGCGTGACCAATACAGTGTGCAGATGTCGCACATGCAGAGCTCATAGAGTAGTTCACACCACGGATTTTGAAAGGAGTTGCTAGACAAGCAGAAACCGTAGAAGCCATTGTACGTGGAACCATGTATGGACCAACGCGCTTCACGCCTTTCTCACGGATGATGTCTACCGCGTTTACTTGGTTTAGAGATGAAGCACCACCTGAACCCGCAACGATACCCGTGCGGTCATTAGATACTTGATCTTCAGTTAAGCCAGAATCAGCAATTGCTTGCTCCATTGAAAGATAAGCGAATGCCGCTGCATCACCCATAAAGCGCATTTTTTTGCGATCGATATGGTCAGCAGGGTTCATTTTTAGGTTACCCCATACTTGAGAGCGCAAGCCATTTTCCTTGAACTGCTCTGAAGCGGTAATACCAGATTTACCCTCTTTCAGTGATGCTAAAACTTCTTCGACGTTGTTACCGATACTTGAAACAATACCCATACCGGTGATTACGACTCGTTTCATGTGACATTCCTATAATTCTAAATTCAGCTAGATGATAACTAAGAAGCCTAACAAAAGTGGTCAGCTTTCCTAGAAATTCGTACAATCCCTACCAACATATCGCTTCAAATCACAAAATGATAGATTTTATGACTTCAATTACTAATGCAGAACTGGAATGGAATGAGTCTGGCACGCCAGTTTCAGACCAATTTGACGACGTTTACTTCTCCAATGTTAACGGTTTAGAAGAAACTCGCTACGTCTTTTTAAAGCAAAACCACCTTCCAGAGCGTTGGCTTGAACATGAACAACGCCGCTTTGTGATTGCTGAAACCGGCTTTGGCACAGGTTTGAACTTTCTTGCAGTTTGGCAATGGTTCGATGCTTTTCTTAAAGATAACCCACAAGCGATGACCAAAGAGTTACATTTCATCAGTTTTGAAAAATATCCTTTAAATAAAGAGGATCTCATCAAAGCACACCAATCGTGGCCAGAATTAGCCGAGTATGCGACGCAACTCCAAGAACACTACCCTATTGCTCTACCTGAATGTCACCGCATTGTGCTGGGCGACGGTGCAATCACGCTTGATTTGTGGTTTGGCGATATTAAAGATTGCATGCCCAACGTACCAACCCCGCGTGAAGGTTTGGTTGATGCTTGGTTCTTAGACGGTTTTGCTCCGAGCAAGAACCCAGAGATGTGGAATCAAAACCTATTCAACGGCATGGCTAAGCTCGCTAAGCAAGATTGTAGCTGCGCCACCTTCACCGCTGCTGGCTTTGTTCGCCGTGGCTTAATTGAAGCTGGCTTTGAAATGAAAAAGGTCAAAGGCTTTGGTACTAAGCGAGAAATGATCGCCGGCCGACTTGGCGAAAAGCACGCTCACACCAACATCAAACCTTGGTATGGCCTCGCTCAACACACTGAATCCCAAGACATTGCGATCATTGGTGGTGGTGTCGCCAGTGCTGCATTAGCCAAAACGCTAAGCCGTCGTGGTAAAAACATCACCCTTTATTGTGAACATCCACAAGCTGCGGGCAATGCCTCAGGTAACAACCAAGGTGCGATTTACCCGCTATTAAGCGAAGCGACCTCGAACGTGTCTCGCGTGTTTGGCCCGGGATTACTGTTTGCTCGTCAATTTATTAATCAAGCGGCTCAGTCTATTCAATTTGATCACAGTTGGTGTGGCGTGAACATCTTGATGTGGGATCAAGGCTCCACTAAAAAGCTCAACCGCATGTTGGAAGGCAACTTCCACACCGACCTGATTCAGCGTTTATCGCCAGAGCAAGCCAACGAAAAGATTGGCTTACCCGTCGATAAAGAGAGTGTTTACTTTCCGCTGGGTGGTTGGCTAAGCCCTCTTCAACTGACTCAAGGCTTGATTGGCAAGCTAGAAGAGAGCAACCAAGTGAGCGCACACTATCAACATCAAGTAACGCAACTTGAGTGGCTCGAAGCTGAACAACAATGGTTACTGACGATTGAGGCACCTCAAGGTGAGATTCAAACTAAGCACGACCAAGTAGTTGTCGCAAACGGACACAAGTTCACTCAGTTTGAACAAACTCAGCCAGTACCACTGACTCCGGTTAAAGGCCAAGTGAGCCATATTCCGACCACGGAAAATCTCAGCCAGCTAAAAACCGTGTTGTGCTTTGATGGCTATTTGACGCCACAGAACCCCAACAATGGTCATCACTGTATTGGTGCGAACTACGACAAAACCAATATCGACCAAGAATTTGATATTGAGGTTCAGCAGCACAATGGCGAGCGCCTACATGGGTCACTACCAGACCAAGCATGGACAAAAGATGTCGATACCAGTGACAACTTAGCGCGCCAAGGTATCCGAAGCGTAAGCCGTGACCACCTTCCGTTTGTGGGAAACGTTGGTGACTTTGAAGCCATTAAGGAGCAGTACCAAGATCTCCACAACTTCAACCCGCAGCGTGACTCGGTTGAGGATGTAGAAACGGTAACAAGCTTCCCTAACCTTTATTGCTTTATCGGACTGGGTTCACGTGGTTTGAGCTCTGCACCATTATTGGCTGAAGTATTAGCATCACAGATCTGTGGCGATCCGCTGCCCTTGCCTGTTGATGTGCTTGAGGCGATTCACCCAAGTCGAATGTGGGTACGCAGACTGCGTAAAGGTAAGGCATTAACGGCTGGATGGGTTGCTGACAAGCATTCTAAATCAAAGCCGTAGTTTCTAGTTCAGCTATTTTGAACATCTGAAATTTCTGAATATCTGAAACTAATAAGTTAAAAGCTAAAAAGCCCTACGTGACTAAGTTAAGTCGCTCGGGCTTTTTGTTATTCGTGTTGCTCTAAACTGATGTTCTAAACGAAGCTGTATTTACAGCTTAGCAACCGCGTCTTTAATCTGTAGAACGATCTCTTCGTTGCTGATAGAACCAGATTCAAAATCAAAGTTATCGTAGAAGCTTGGTACTGAAACTGACGCTTGCACGTTGCCACCGAAGTAAGGTGCAGAACCTGTCGCTGCACCAAGTACCGTTTGTGCGCCGCCAGGGCCTGGTGAAGTCGCTAGGTAAACCGCCGGCTTCTCGCCAAATACTGAACGCTCAATGCGTGTCGCCCAATCAAATAGGTTTTTATACGCAGCTGGGTAGTGACCATTGTGTTCTGCGAACGAGATAACAAACGCATCAGCTTCAGCTAGTTCGCGTAGGAATGCTTGAGCACCTTCAGCTTGGCCAATCTCTTTTTCAGTGTCTTCACTGAACATAGGAACATTGTAATCGTTGATGTCTAGGACTTTAACTTCAGCACCTTCAATCAAGTTTGCTGCGTAAGTTGCTAGTGTTTTGTTGATTGAGGTAGAACTTGTGCTTGCGCCAAATGCGATAACTTTCATGATGTGACCTTTCTGTAATTCCGTTAAGTGGGATTAGAATAACGTAGTAAGAAAATGTAACCATCACAAGAAATGAACGGACTCATTCAAAAATTTCGAACGAGTCTCAAATAAACCAGTTCGCTCAGCAAAATGGGAAAGGGGACTGAGCGGATAGTATTAATACATCGAGATTAAGCTTGGTTTTGTAGCTCAACCCAAAGGTCATTAACGATAGTGCGGTCTGCTGGTGTTAGTTCAGAGCGAGCGTCGTCTAGGCTCTGTTCAATACGAGCTTTTACTTCAGCCACATCTTCAATGCCTTCTTCTTCACATGAAGCCACTGAAAGAGAAATATGACCACGTAAGTAACCACCAGCAAACAGTTCATCGTCTGATGCGTTTTCAATGCGAGCATCAATTACTTCAAGTAGTTTTTCTTCAAATTCGATAATCATAATATTCTCTTATTTCACAATAAATTGGCTAGCACATAAAGGTTCCACATCGTAGAAGCTGCGTAATGCTTCAGAGAGCATTTTCACGCGAGGCGGAAAGCCTACTTCAAAGATACCCATAACTTCGCTATGTACTTTATTCATAAAGGCCAAACGATCTGGCTCAAAATCGCCGTGTAGATTGTCACAGCTGACATTAAAAGGAAAGCCTGCGCTCATCGCAATGATCCATTCATACGCTTGTGGGCGAATTTCTACTTTTTCAAACTCAGCTTGAACCGCCTCAGTTCGACCGTCAGGTTCATACCAATAGCCAAAATCTTCCAGTAAACGACGCTCAGGCCCAGCAACGCACCAGTGTGCGATCTCATGGAGTGCAGAGGCGTAAAAGCCACGTGCGAACACGATTCGATGGTGTGGGATAGTATCATCAGCAGGCAAATAGATCGGCTCATCAGCCCCTAGCTCTAGTTTGGTATTAAAGCTTTCAAAAAAGGTCTGATTGAAGATATCGATAATGTCTGAGTATTGGTGTGTCATAAAATCAAATTTAAGTAAAAATAACTGGGGCATTTTGCTTTTTTTTAAGCGCTCGGTAAAGCCCTATCAAGCGTAATGACATCGGGTTCGCCATTATACTTTGCAGTGACAATCGATTGCCATTTCCAGATTACACCACTTTAAGGTGAATGATTAGTTTAGCTAATCTGAAACGCCCATTCACGGTACAAATATTCATTCGTCAACAAGCATTTTTACTACTACACTCGCGCTTCATTTTATATCCCTATGGCCTATAAGACTCCAATTTATAGACCTATATTATAGAGCTACAGCAATGCTACTAAGTGTTTTGTATATCATTGGCATCACGGCAGAAGCCATGACCGGCGCTCTCAGTGCTGGCAAACAAAAAATGGATTGGTTTGGTGTAATGTTGGTTGCGAGTGCAACGGCAATTGGCGGCGGTACAGTACGAGATATCTTACTTGGCCATTACCCTTTAGGTTGGGTTGAAAACCCGCAGTATCTGGCCATCACCTGTATAGCAGGTGTTATTACAACCGGGTTGGCGAAATGGGTTATCAAGCTAAAAGGTTTGTTTATTCGCTTGGATGCCTTAGGCCTAATCGTATTCAGTATCATTGGTACCAAAGTAGCGATGACCATGGGTCTGCACCCGATGATTTGCATGGTATCGGCATTAGTGACAGGTGTCTTTGGTGGTTTGTTACGTGACCTTATCTGTCGTCAAACACCATTGGTGTTACATGAAGAGCTGTATGCCTCTGTCGCACTTGTCGCTTCAGGTTTGTACCTAGGTTTGCTTGAGCTTGGCATCAACGACGTCACGGCGACAATTGTGACGCTTGTAGTTGGTTACTTGCTGCGCATGGCGGCTGTAAGATTCAAATGGAGTTTGCCTTCGTTCCAGCTTGATCCTGAAAGTTCAGTGCATTAATGGATTAAGAGCCTTAAGCTGCTAGCTGTCTTTAATGACGATAGTCGCTAACCGGACGAATAATCCTGCTAATGTGAAAAAGGGTTACTTCATTACGAAGCAACCCTTTTTTGTTTCTACCAATTCTATTCTAAATAAAAAGAAGCAGAATTAGATTTGTGGTGTTTCAGTTGTCACACCAAAGTTTTGACCACGATGACGTAGCAAGTGGTCAAGCAGCACGATAGCCAGCATTGCTTCTGCAATAGGTACCGCACGGATGCCAACACATGGATCGTGACGACCTTTCGTGATTAGCTGCGTTGCTTCACCATCTTTCGTGATTGTGTCACCAGGTACAGTGATGCTTGATGTTGGTTTAAGCGCAATGCTTGCCACAATATCTTGACCAGTAGAGATACCACCTAAGATACCGCCAGCATGATTGCTGCTGAAACCTTCTGGAGTTAATGGGTCACGGTGTTCACTACCGCGTTGATTAACAACATCGAAGCCATCACCAATCTCAACACCTTTCACAGCGTTAATGCTCATTAGAGCGTGCGCGATGTCAGCATCTAGACGATCAAAGATTGGCTCACCAAGGCCTACTGGCACTTTAGTCGCAACCACTTGAATCTTCGCACCGATCGAGTTGCCTTCTTTTAGCAAGTCACGAATCAGTTGATCAAATTCTGGTACTTTGTCGGCATCTGGACAGAAGAAAGCGTTGTTTTCAATCTCGTTCCAATCCACTTTATCAATTGAGATATCACCCATTTGAGAAAGGTAAGCTTGGATTTCAACACCAAATTCTTGTTTTAGGTATTTCTTCGCAATTGCACCTGCAGCAACACGCATTGCAGTTTCACGAGCTGAAGAACGACCACCACCTCGGTAATCACGCACACCGTACTTTTGATGGTACGTATAGTCAGCGTGGCCAGGGCGGAACTTGTCTTTAATTTCGGAATAGTCTTTAGAGCGTTGGTCTGTATTTTCAATCAATAGACCAATAGAAGTACCCGTAGTTTGGCCTTCAAATACACCTGATAAGATTTTCACTTCATCCGCTTCACGACGAGCCGTTGTATAGCGAGAAGTGCCCGGACGACGACGGTCCAGATCTTTCTGCAGATCTTCTTCGGTAATTTCTAATCCTGGTGGGCACCCGTCTACGATACATCCTAGTGCGATACCGTGACTCTCTCCGAATGTGGTCACTCGAAAGTGTTGTCCGATACTGTTTCCTGCCATTGCTTCCTCTAAATCAGCCATCAATCAGAAGGTTTGATTCCTAAACCGACTGGCTAATAGCTTTACTTGTCTATTCTTCGTGAATTCATAGTGGCTTTATTACCAAATGATGTAAACCCCAAAAAACGAACAATTTTAACTTTCTATTACATAAGCCGAATGAAACGAATAACAGAAGAAAATGAGTCGCGCTTGAAAAGAAGTGTTTTATGATGTGTAAAATGCAAAAAACCCGACAACTCGGAGAGTTATCGGGTTTCTTTAAATAATGGCACGCCCTGAAGGATTCGAACCTTCGACCACCTCCTTAGAAGGGAGTATCGATAGGAATCATACAGTTCATGCGTTTAATAGCTTGTCACTTCCCGAGTGAGACGTGATTGTAAGACAGTGCTACTGTAGCTGTAAAGAGTATCCCACTCAAAAACTAACTAAAGTTTGCCTTACAGCGTTTGTAGTTCTCTTGACCTGTACCGACCCACATAACCTCGCCATTTTCTTTGTATTTTAAAAACTTATATTTGAATGTTCTGTATTTTGGGTCATATGACCAAAAGTACATATCACCGTTGTCAGCCAAGTTATACTCCATAGTTATGACGCCGTTCTCGCCTTCCGTCATTGGCCTGATGACTTCAAGCTCAAAGGTACTGCCATAACTTACCATTCTATCATCCGTATAAATGAAATTATGAATCTCCGTTGGGTCCCAATACTCATCAAGCTGACAACTAATCTGAGCTGTAGTGTAAGTTTTCGCTAACGTCACGCTTGGTAGTAATAGGCAGAAGATAGTTAAGAATTTTTTCATAAGAGTTCCCTAAAATTATTAATGTCTGATTGTACTTATATGTACTTTGAATCGCTTTAGCATTGCTCGTCGTCAAGGTCTACTTTACACATAGGAACGACTGCCCAAGCCCCAAATGTTTTGTGTTATTATATACTATATATGTACCAGAAAACTGAAATCCACATGATAAAACCTACCCTGTTGGCCTTGCTCTCATTATCAATAACTGCATGTGCAAACACTTCTCAAGTCATCGACCAAGAACCAACGAGTTACATAGTTGGAAGGAAGATAATCTCGACTTATAACCCTATTCCAGATGGAAAATATGCACAGTTCTACGACTGGGGAAGAGAGTATGCACGGATGTATTCTCAGCTTGGACGATGCTCAAATAAAAATGTTCTTCAAGGGAAGTTTATTGAACGTATCAAGATTTCATCTATGGCTGTAGGGAAGGACCAATATAATCAAATAATGTGGGCTATGCGTGACCAAGCAAATCAATTGGCACAACATGCAAATCAGCTCAATTCCGAACTACTGAATGAATATTACAGCGAACTAGGCTCGCAAGAATGTAGTTTTTTAGAGAACACAGCAGACTATATGGTGTTCGATTCTCTGGACTACGCCCTCAAATGGAGACAAAGCATCGGGGACGATGTCTCTCTTGAAAAGTGGAAGGTATACCCTGTATTCGCCAATCAATTAGGTAACGTCTCATTTGATGACCATGGGTATGTTATCCGAGACGGTTTCGGTAACATCCAGTTTGCTAATAATCCGACAGACTAACAAGCTACACATAGCCTGAAAACAGTGCAAAAGAATATCGGCGTCTTCTCTTGATGCCGATAACTAAAATCAAACCAACAAACTCAAAATTCAAGGGTCGAAAATGTGCGAGAGCTTCCGCTGTGGAGTCTTTTTTCATGTCCCCCAATACCCTCCCGAAATCTCAAGAAACAAAAACTCACCAAGGGAAAAGGCTGTACAAAGCAGAGTGAACAAAACACTAACTCACCTATCCTAAACACCTTTGTACATGTACAAAACTTATTGACAGTGTTTTATTCGCAGCTATAGGATGCACACCAACTAGTAATCAAAACTACAGAGAATTGTACAGATGAAGAATGGCGCATTACTTGGATTAGCTCGTGTATCTACTAAAGAACAAGACTTAGGTGCACAGGTGAGCAAACTTGAGAGCTATGGCTGTAGAAAAGTATGGAAGGCTAAACATTCAGGTAAGAGCCAAGAACACCAAGAGCTAATCAATGACCTTCTTGAGTACGCACGAGAGGGAGACACTGTAGTAATTACCAAACTAGACCGCCTAGGTCGTTCACTGTCGCAGGTACTACTAAACCTCGAAACCTTCAAGGAGAGAGGTATAACGGTTAAATGCATTGAGCAAGGAGTAGATACCGGAGCTAACGACCTAATGGGCAAAGCAATGGTTCACCTACTTGCTTTGTTCGCTGAGATGGAAAGGGACATGATTGAAGACCGTATGCAGTCAGGCAAGGCTCACAGTGTCGCCAAACGTATTGAAGCAGGAGCAACAAAGGCAGAGGCAGAGAAAGCTGTAAAAGGTGGGCGACCTTTGAAGATGGGTGCAGAGACATACAAGAGTATCGTTCAGGGATTAGCGAATGGGGAACCTGTTGCGGCGATGGCTAGAAAGCATGGCGTTACTCGTAGCTCAATCTACAACATCAAAAAGTCCTTATAAGTACAATCAGTAAAAATCCCGACAGACAGCCCTACCTTGCACTTGCGGTGGGGCTTTCTTTTATCTGAAGTTTAGTTTCAGCGTACATGTGTACGATATATCGGACTTTTATATCAGACACCACCCCAATAACAGACCAATAAAATCAACAGCTTCAGAAATATTTCACACCGTACCTTACTCCCTTTTCCTTACCAATTGGTTATTAAACGTTGGTATAGAAGATAGAAGCTTCAGGAAAGCCAATAAGGTAGAACGGTATGGGTAGACGAAAAGTAAGTAAAGACAAAGTAAGAAAAGCTATTCAAGTGCTGTACTCACAGCCAGAAGAAGAACTCATCAAGAAAAATGGTCGGTTAGTGCTACGGCCTAGACTCTCCGCTATACAAATAAGCCAAATATGTGGATTGTCCGAATCATTTGTAAAGAGCTTAGCTGATATGAGTTCAATTCATTGGGAGTGGCTTAGAGAGGACGGAATCAAACCTAATGCGTGGAAGTTGAGAATGACTGTTCACGGTACGCCTATTCATTTTAAAAAGTGTGCACTCAACGAATATAAATGGCGCAAGCGAATGAAGGCTATAAACCGCAAGGAGTACAACCGTAAACGTTGTGAGCTACAGCATGACCTTAGAGATATGAACGGTAGTACGCGACAGTCACTAGCCCGAAAGCGGAAGCTCAAGCTGATGTACGTCAAGCTTAAGGGGTGGGACATGGAGCGAGTACAGCAAGCAAAGCTACTGAAAAATCGAAATAAGAAGAAGGGAAAGACCAATGCCTAAGAAGAACAAAGTAGGAACAGTGTCACAAGTGCAAGAGCTACATGATGTTGTAGCTGATGTACTCCTTAAGCAGATTCAGGAGCAAAAAGCGGAAGCAGAGAACAGTACTGACAAGGACGACAATCTCACAATGTGTATCCAAAAGGACACTATTGATAACGCTATCAAACTGCTACGCCTCAACAAGACCACTGCAAGGGAAGAACCTAGCAAGAAAGACAAGAGGCTAGGTAATGAGCTTGAGCGCATCCGAATTGAACAACGAAGCAAACTGAAAATGCACCGATAAGACGGAGGAACATAGTTCCGGTGATTGGGTGGCCTCCCAATCTAAACCCCTCTTGATTCCCTTTGGAATCAACCTACCTCATCTAAAACATGCACCATGATGTGCGTATCGGCATTAAGGAACCCCTATGAGTAAATTAATCAAACTAGATTGCCATTATCGAAAAAGTAAAAAGTACAAATCACCCAACAAACTTCATATTCCGTCAAATCAAAAGAAGTACCTGAGCTTTAGACAGACCAACTTCAAGGACTGGCTTAAGGCGCAAGGGTTTAATCCTCGTGGTGTGTCTACCTATTGGTCTCGTGCCGCACTGAAAGCAGCAAGAAAAAGTAATGAAGTGAAGTTCAAAATGAAGCGTCAAAGCAATGGGAAAACCGCATACAAGTACCATCAAAAACAATTAGCGATATTCATTTTCTCTAACTTCCTGCAGTAAAAGAATCTGTATTGCTAATGTCACGGTTCAGGCTTCAGCTAATTACCCGTGCAACTAGCGTGCAGTAGAAGTGCACTAAGACCATATATTATATATAAATATCAATCTACGAAGGTTTTATGAAACTAAAAAAGCAACTGAAAAATATAGAAAAACATGCACCAGAGTTTCTGGAAGCAGTGGAGATGCTTTCCACTGCTTTACAGGATGCAGAACTTCAAGAACGCAGTGTGTGGGATGTCAACTCCTCACATTTGGTCTACACCGTTTTACAAGCTGGTAAAGCGTTAAACAAAGTTCAATCAAAGGCTATCAAGAGTGTCATTAAAATGACCAATCATCAGATAGCTAAGAAAGTACAAGCAGAAGATGTGGTAAATCTATTTGGTAGCGCACTTAACATCCCTCACGAAGCATTACCCAAGTTCACAGCCGAAATACTTATCGTCTTGTACGCTCAAGAGAAAGGCATAAGTGGTCATGAACTAGAGGATTATGTTTCTCGCTCACTCCAAGCCAAATCAAAGAAAGGTATAAAGCTTGCCTTTAAGAAATACAAAAATCACCCTGAGATGAAACGTATCAAAAAGTACAGCAAGTCCTCCGATGAAGCTGGATATCGAGACCGGACAAACAGCTTTGCAATCAATACGCTGATAAAAGACAGGAGAATCGCTTTAGGCCTTGATGAAGAGTTTGAAAACCTACGCCAAGAAATCGCTTTACTTAAATCTCGTCAAAACAGCGCAGAACACCGTGTCGGAGAACTTGAGCAAAATACATCTACCAAGCCAAGTCGTCGAAAGAAGGTGCAGGAGGAGGATAAAATACGATTTAAAGACCTTCGAGCAAAAGGGAGAACCGCAAAGCAAGTAGCCGTTGCAACTGGATTCTCCGAGCGAACAGTTAAATCATACTGGTAACTAAAATCAAAAGCAGATACCCGTCAACAGGTATCTGTTTTCTTCAGTCGAACAACGCCACTGCTAACTGAGATACGTCAACTTTCACATAGCGATTCAGCACTCGAATATCCTTGTGGCCTGATAGCTTCGCTACGAGCATATGGTCATGCCCTGCCTGTATGAGCTTAGATAAGCGGTAGTGTCGCAGTGAGTGAAGCACAAAATCATTCAGCCCCTCCCTATCAGCAGCAACTCTAAAGGCTTTACTCAAGTACATCGGTTGAGTACTAAATAAAAGTTTTGATTCTGAGTATCCGTCTAACTCATGCAATCTGCGCTCAAGAATTGCCATTGCAGGTCGTGATAATGGAACTCGCCTATCCTCACCGTTTTTCGTATCTCTAAGCTGAAGAAAACGCCCTGAAAGGCACACATCACCAAGCTTTAATCCTAGTATTTCGCTACGCCGACAAGCTGTTTCAGATAGCAGCAAGCAAATGTCTTTGAGTTCCTGAGTTTTGAGATTCCCTATCACTTTATGTAGTTGTTCATCTGTAGGTGTGAACTGTCGCACTGTGTAGTCTTTTGGGATTCGAACGTGCTTAAACACATCAGGTATCTGCAAACCTATGTCCTTTCTCAGCCAATTAAGCATCGCTCGTAACACTGAGGCATCTTTTCTAACTGAACCAGATTTAACCTGTGTCTGTCGCTCTCGTAGAAACTTAGACACAAGCTCTGGAGAAATGTCTTTTACACAGCTATCAGAGAACCATTCAGCTAAACGCTTTAGGCGATACTGGATAGTACAGAGGTAGCTTTTGAAGTATTGAGCTTTCTGAATTGAGTACTGTTCTATCAGTACAGGGATAGGTGTGTGCAGAGAAAGCGTGACGTGGGTATCAAAATTCAAGTATCTGTCCTCTCAAGGGTATGAAAAGGGACAGTGACGCTAAAAAGCAAAAATCCCGACAACTCATTGAATTATCGGGACTTTCTAAATAATGGCACGCCCTGAAGGATTCGAACCTTCGACCACCTCCTTAGAAGGGAGGTGCTCTATCCAGCTGAGCTAAGGGCGCGCTACAGGAACGAATTATACGAATTCGAATCAGTAAAGCAACGGCTTTATGTAACATTCTGATCTAAGTGGGTAAAAAAAGGCCAACAAACATATAAGTGTTGGAAAATAGACCAAAGCAAACGTTTGCTTGATGGTAATCAAAAAGATTTTCTGGAATAATGCGCCAAAAACATCAGCCACTAACTTGAATATCAATACTAAGGAAATTCATGACTGCTCAAAATATTGATGGAAAGCTAATTTCTCAAACGGTTCGCTCCGAAGTTGCTGCACGTGTAAAAGCTCGTACTGAAGCTGGATTACGCGCTCCGGGCCTAGCGGTTGTTTTAGTGGGTGAAGACCCTGCTTCTCAGGTTTACGTTGGAAGTAAGCGTAAAGCGTGTGAAGAAGTTGGCTTCGTATCTAAATCTTACGACTTGCCAGCCACTGCGACAGAAGACGAATTGTTAACATTGGTAGACCAACTGAACGACGATCCAGAGATCGACGGTATTCTTGTTCAACTGCCTCTACCAGCTGGCATTGATAGCACTCACGTTCTTGAGCGTATCACGCCAGAGAAAGACGTTGACGGCTTCCACCCATACAATGTCGGCCGTTTGGCTCAGCGCATGCCTAAGCTTCGCTCTTGTACGCCAAAAGGCATCATCACGCTGCTTGACCGTTACAACATCGACTTACGTGGTAAACACGCGGTTGTGGTTGGCGCATCAAACATTGTAGGTCGCCCAATGACGCTAGAACTTCTTCTAGCAGGTTGTACAACGACAACATGTCACCGCTTCACCAAAGACCTTGAAGGTCACGTGCGTCAAGCAGACGTTGTTGTAGTTGCCGTTGGTAAGCCTAACTTCATTCCTGGCGCTTGGATTAAGAAAGGCGCTGTTGTGGTCGATGTTGGTATCAACCGTTTAGAATCTGGCAAACTAGTGGGCGACGTTGAATACGACGTAGCGAAAGAAAGCGCAAGCTTCATCACACCTGTGCCGGGTGGTGTTGGCCCAATGACGGTTGCGAGCCTAATCGAGAACACCATGATCGCTTGCGAGCAATTTCACTCGAAGTAGTCCGCAGCGCATATAAATAAAATTAGAAAGCCGCAACGTGATGAACGTTGCGGCTTTTTTGATGCTTTGGTACTTAGCTATTCGTTTTTACAACGGGGTGACTCGCTTTTGATGAAGTGCTCGTTGCTACTTATCTGGAGTCTCGACTTTTTCCGTCTGTTCAGAAGGCGGTAATAAACTAATAAGCTCACACTCCGTTGATATGAGTTTTTCCAACTCAGATCCTTGTGTAATTAAACGGAAATCACCGCCATTAATCACCCCAAGAGGAATGGCTTTAGGATACAAAGCGTTAAACTCTTTTAAATCAAATGCCTCGGTCAAACCTGTACTTTTAATTTGGCTACCCTGAGCCATCAACGAGTTAAGCTTAGAATAGGTGATCCCTTCCGAAAACAGACTTCTATTGCCATCGCGGCTCACTTGGTGCCTTTCATGTTTATTCTCTGAGGATTCAAGCTCAAACACCTTATTCTCACCAAACTCGTCTTGATAGTGCATGCTAACTAACGGGTTGGTTTGACGATAAGGCGACACGATCATCGCACGCCCTATTCCATCCAATTCCAGATTATTTTCAGCGTGGCTCGAAGCTGGGTTACCAAAATAAACATTCAAGTTTTCCATGCGCGCTAAGCGAATGCTTTCCCAGTTGGTATCGGCAAGCACACTGTTGATGTTGTGTGTCGCCAACACTTTGGCAAACTGGCGTGAAAACTGAGTCGCACCAAAGAAGATAACGCCTTGTGCCTTCTCTTGAGTCACACCTAGCCTTCTCGCCCACCAACTCGCGGTAAGGCTCTGAATCACAACCGTACCGATGATGACCAAGAACACCATTGGCACCAGTAAATCTGCGCCTTCAATTAATTGCTTCTCTTGAAGTTTGATTGCAAACAGAGAAGAAACCGCGGCTGCAACGATCCCGCGCGGTGCCATCCAGCTCAAAAACCATTTATCCGCAGAGGTAAGATCCGTGCCGATCCCGCTGATCCACACACTCAAAGGACGCGCCACCAGCATCACTACCGCTAACAAGCCAACCCCACCCCAACCTATCGAGAGGAAGGTTCCGGAGTCGAGCCTGCTCGCTAACAGAATAAACAACGCAGAAATAAGTAACACGGTCAGGGTTTCTTTGAATTCGATGATGTCTTCGATATCCAAGCCCTTCACGTTGGCAAGCCAGATCCCCATGATGGTCACGGTTAATAAACCCGATTCTTCACTCAGATCATTAGAAAACGAGAACGCCGCCAACATTAGCGTCAGCACAGCCACATTACGTAAATAGTGCGGTACCCAATGCCCTTGCAGCATCTTGGCAATCAAATGGCCACCGATGATCCCTAAGCCTAAACCTATGACTAACGTCAGGCCCAGAGCTGACAGAACGTGTCCGGTAGGGTCGGCAGAAGAAACAATGTACTCGTAGACGAGAACCGCAAACAGAGCGCCAATCGGATCAATTACTATCCCTTCCCATCGCAAGATACTGCCTAACGAAGATTTAGGCTGAATACTGCGAAGCATGGGCACGATTACCGTAGGGCCAGTTACCACAACTAATGCACCAAACAGTGCGGCTAACGGCCAACTGAAGTCCACAAAGTAGTATGCCCCCACCACGATACACGCCCATGTAATCAACATGCCGAAACTCACGAGGTGAGTCACCATCCGGCCATGGCCTCTGATTTCTTTGAAATTTAGGGTCAATGCTCCTTCAAACAAGATGATGGCAACCCCTAAGGAGATCATAGGAAACAGCACATCACCGAAAATGGCATCGGGATTTAGAATATTCAGGCCGGGACCTAACAATAGGCCAACGATAAGGAGAGGGAGAATGGCGGGAAGACGTAAACGCCAGCCGAGCTGCTGACAAGCTAAAGACAAGAGTCCAATTAACGCCAAAGAAGAAGTAATCGACAAATCCATTTGTGCCCCTAAAAGGTTTGCACCACACCCTGTGGTACAAACTATTCAATGAAATAAGAAAGCCTACGTTCTTACACTATAGGCTCTCTTTTTCACGCTAACCGAATATTATTGTGATTAATCAGTCACTTTACTATAGGGGGAGTAAAGTCATGATCAGTTAACTATAGAGAAAGTACAACACCAGCAATAGCAGCACTCATTAGGTTAGCAAACACACCTGCACAAATTGCTTTGAAGCCATATTGTGAGATGAAAGAACGACGCTCTGGAACTAAGCTGCCCAAACCACCGATAAGAATCGCCATGGTAGAGATGTTAGCAAAGCCACATAGAGCGAAAGTTACGATCGCTTGCGAGTGCTCACTTAGTGCCTCTTTAGCATCCATTAGTTGGATGAAAGCCACGAACTCGTTCACGACAATCTTGTTACCGATCAATGAGCCCGCAACCACAGCCTCAGACCACGGTACACCGATCAGCCATGCAACGGGTGCAAACACATAACCTAGGATAAGTTCGAAGCTTAGGTTTACGCCAAACCAGCCGCCAACGATACCTAGCAAGCCATTCAGCATTGCAATCACACTGATAAAGGCAAGAAGTGTTGCACCCACCGCAACGGCAATACGAAGTCCAGACATAGCCCCATCTGCCATCGCCTCAACTACGTTTGTTGCTCGTGGAATTTCAACGTCAGACTCAATATTTTCTTGAGCGTCATCTGGGCTGCCAGGTACTAAGATTTTAGCCATCAATAGGCCGGCTGGTGCAGACATGAATGCCGCAGCGATCAGGAAGTTTAGGTCAACGCCAAGCGATGCATAACCCACTAGCGTACCACCAGCTACAGACGCCAAACCACACACCATCACAGCAAACAGTTGTGAATCTGTCATGTGTTTTAAGTAAGGCTTAACCACCAATGGCGCTTCAATCATGCCGACAAAGATATTGGCAGTCGCAGACAATGATTCCGCACGACCTGTGCCCAAGAACTTCTGTAGCGCACCACCAATAAGGTTGATCACCTTTGGCATAAAGCCGATGTGGTACAAGCCTGAAATCAGTGCAGAGAAAAAGATAATGATGCCAAGAACATTAATCGCGAAAACAAATCCGTTATTAGTTAGGCCACCAAATAGGAAGTTAATCCCCTCTTGACCGTAGTTGATCAAGCTAGATACCGCACCTGTGGCTGCATTCAACGCTTCTTTACCCATTGGTACATACAGAACCAACAGCGCGAATGAGATTTGTAATAAGAAAGCCAAAGAGACTGTTCTTAGTGGAATATTTTTTCTGTCCGTAGATAGTAACCAAGCGGCAACTAAAATAGTGATAATTCCAAGTAGCGAAGCCATGTGCGTCAACCTAAAAGTTGTAGATAGGAAAGGCGACGCATTCTATAGAGGAAATCGTTTGCGGCAAGCTGAGGTTGTTAATGTGATGTTGGGGTAATCACGATTTAACTATGAGTATAATTAAGTTATTGAATTTTAATAATTAACTTTGATTAAAAAGCGTACTTTTTCCATATGGAAATTATATTTATAGATTAGGAAACAGTTAGCGATGCAGTTCAACGCAAGTTTTGAGGTTTTTGTCCCAATACGTCGGCGACCCGATATGATCTTTAATGAACTCAATCACTGCCGAAAGCTTCTTCGGCATATTCTTTCGGCTCGGGTAAACGGCATAGAATGGCATCAGCTGACTGGCTCTCCATTCCGGCAAAACTTGGATTAATTTGCCCGTTCTAAACTCTTCTTTTACTAAGTAAGTTGCTAAGTAAGCCACACCCCACCCTGATACGGCTGCGTCTCGCACGGCCTCAGCTAGATCCACCGAGTAATCACCCGCTACTTTAACGCTAAGGTTCTCTTGGCCATTATCAAATGCCCACGAGGTGTAATCTCGTTCACGGCTGCGATAGATAAGACAGTTATGGTCAATCAGATCAGAAGGCACATGTGGCGTCCCGGCCTTAATCAAATAGTCCGGTGATGCAGCCACCACAAACTGGCTGTCAGCCAATCGCTGAGCAATATAACCTTCTGGCAGATCTTCGTTGTTGGTGATCCATAGGTCCAAGCGCTCTTCAATCATGTCCACCTTATAGTCGAACAAGTGGACCTCGATTCTCAACTGAGGATAAAGCTGTCTGAGTTGATCAATCGCCGGAATGATATGGAGTGTGCCAAATGACTGCGACAAACCGACGCGTAGTATTCCAGAGATATCATCGCGCTGGCTATCCATATCCATCTGAGCTGCTTTCACCGTGTTAAACAGCTGCTCACAATGTTGATAGAACACGTCTCCCGCTTCAGTGAGCGTGAGGCTTCGTGTGGTTCGTTGTACCAACTTGATGCCGATTGAGTCTTCAAGCAAAGCGACTTGCTTACTGATATGAGACACCGAAACGTTCAAGCTTTTTGCAGCACTGGTAAAGCCTTCGTGCTTGATCAGCGCATGGAATATCACCATCTGTGCAGCTCTATCTGTTAGCACAAGATCACCTTATTAAATCTCTGAAATATAAAATCAAAAAGGACTCCGAAGAGTCCTTTAGTTCGTTCTGCCTATGGTAGGCCAAATGCTATTCAAAGCGACTTAGGTCTGTTAATCAAACTAAGTCTACAAATCAAATTAGGTCGATTAATCAAACTTAATTCTGTCGGCTAGATGGCTTACAGCCAAAGCAAAGTAGTAAGAACGGTTCCACTTCATTAACACATTGTAGTTGTTGTAAATGAGGTACGAACGACCGGCTTCGTCATCTGGCATTATCAACCAAGCTTTAATGTCTTCATCAAGCGTTGGCAGTGGGCGATCGTCATAGCGTTTAATACCGAGTTCAGACCACTCTTTTAAGTATTTCGCTTTGTCTGCGTCTCGACCTTGTAAATCGATCGACACGGTTGACGGAACATGAACCTGACGACCCCAAGTATATTTGTCATCCCATCCTGATTGGCTGAGATAATTGGCCGCTGAAGCAAATACGTCTTCTTCAGTGCCCCAAATATCTTTCTTGCCATCACCACTGCCATCAGCGGCATACGCTAAGAATGAGCTTGGCATAAACTGCGGTTGACCCATCGCACCAGCCCAAGAGCCTTTCATCTCTTTTGGTGCAATATGGCCTTGATCAAGAATCTTCAATGCCGCCATCGCTTCGCTACGGAAGAAAGCTTCTCGGCGTCCTTCATAAGCCATGGTCGTTAGGGCGTCGATAACGCTGTAATTACCGGTGAACTTACCAAAATTACTCTCAACGCCCCATAGCGCGACAATGAACCTTGGTTGAACACCATATTCATCACCAATACGCTTTAACGCGGTGTAGTGTTCCTTATAGAGTGACCTTGCTTGCTTCACTTTCCAATCTGGAACCGCTCGTGGAATGTATTCATCCAGAGTCAGTTTTTTCTCAGGTTGGTTTTTGTCGGCTTTTACCGCTCTTGGCTTAAACGTTACACCATCAAAGGCTTCATCAATGATCGCTTCAGAGATGCCTTCTTCACGGCCTTGTTGTTTTAGTTTTTCTACATATTGCTCGAAGCTCAGTTCTTCAGCTTGTACTGAACTTATGGTCAGGCTATTACCCAATAGTAATGCCGACACAGCCAATATGGTTTTCGAAAATTTACTCAACGATCACTCCTCCTTGAATTGAGGTGGCTATCACTCTTCGTCTTGAGATTTCTGTTGAGCTTTACGCTCTTTATGAAGCTCAAGTTCGTTAACTGGTGGTGGCGGAACCTGTAAAAAGAAACCATCGGTATTCAGTGATTCTTTCACTTTTTCGATGTTTACTTGAGCCAGTTTACGGCCATCCATTTTAATTACCATTACAAAACTAGGTTTACCAAACATTTGCATCAATGCGTCAGGAACTTGTGAAAAATCATCCTTCTTAGGGATATAAAGGTATGTTCCTTCTTTCTTTGAGCTTTTATATATAGAACACAGCATGACAAACCTTTTAATTGATTATGACTACAAAACTCTCACTTGCGAGATCAATAGTTTATGTTAGGGAAATATTGGGAACAAAACGTCCATTTGACAACAAGATTACTTGCTGTGCTTGGTTTGGGAATATAACATGATAAACCTAGTTTCAGGCAATGCCCTTTATTTTATTGATAAAGAAATTGTACTAATCCGCTATTGAGGTCCTGTAGTTTTTCGATGTCTAGTAACCCAGATCTAAAAGGTAGCAGCTTTACGCTATCTGTTTTGCACTTATCCGATGATCAAGTCGAAAATGCAGTCTCTTTTCTTCAAGAGAAAGTAGACCAAGCACCTACGTTTTTCGCTGCCGCACCTGTTGTTATCAACATCAGTAAAGTCGCGGGCGATATCGATTTTGTGCAACTTAAAAATGGTATATCTCAAGCGGGCATGATCCCGGTTGGTGTGGCAGGCTGTTCTGATAAGCGAATGCAAAACCTCGCTAAAGAAGCCGGTTTTGCAGTGATGACGGCAAGCAAGTCGCCATCTCAAGCTCCAGCGAAAATGGCACCAATCAAAGTGATTAGAACCCCTATTCGTTCTGGTCAGCAGGTTTATGCGAAAGATGGCGATCTATTGATACTCAGCCATGTGAGTGCAGGCGCGGAAGTGATTGCCGATGGCAGCATCCATATTCATGGCACTTTACGCGGCCGTGCGATTGCAGGTGCAAGTGGTCAAACTGAAGCAAAAATAATTTGTAATGACTTACAAGCCGAGCTGGTTTCCATTGCTGGAAATTACTGGCTCAGCGATCAAATTGAAAGCGAGTACTGGCAGAAGAAAACCATGTTCAGTATGGCAAACGATGTATTACACGTTGATGTCCTCGCAATATAAGAGAAATAAAAGGAAAACAGAATGGCACGCATTATCGTTGTAACGTCAGGTAAAGGCGGGGTAGGCAAAACGACCTCCAGTGCAGCTATTGCCTCGGGTCTGGCTTTAAAAGGAAAGAAAACCGCAGTTATCGACTTTGATATCGGTCTGCGTAACCTAGATTTAATCATGGGTTGTGAGCGTCGTGTTGTGTACGACTTCGTTAATGTTATCAATGGTGAAGCGACGCTGAACCAAGCGATGATCAAAGACAAGCGCACAGAGAACCTGTTCATTCTTCCTGCTTCTCAAACTCGTGATAAAGACGCACTAACAAAAGATGGTGTTCGTCGTGTATTTGATGAACTGGATGAAATGGGCTTTGATTTCATCATCTGTGATTCTCCTGCGGGTATCGAACAAGGCGCTCTTATGGCGTTGTACTTCGCTGATGAAGCGATTGTAACCACCAACCCAGAAGTCTCTTCAGTACGCGATTCAGACCGTATTCTAGGTATTCTTGACTCTAAATCTCGTCGTTCTGAAGACGGCTTAGAGCCAGTGAAAACACACCTTCTATTGACTCGCTACAACCCAGCACGTGTAACTCAAGGTGAGATGCTCAGTGTTGAAGACGTTGAAGAAATCCTGCACATCTCTCTACTGGGTGTAATTCCAGAGAGCCAAGCGGTACTGAACGCATCGAACAAGGGTGTTCCAGTTATCTTTGACGAAGCAACCGACGCAGGTATGGCTTACAATGATACTGTAGAGCGACTACTGGGTAGCCAAGTTGACTTCCGCTTCTTAACGGAACAGAAGAAAGGCATCTTCAAACGACTGTTCGGGGGCTAATGCACAATGTCATTATTAGAGTTTTTTAGACCACAGAAAAAGACAACCGCAAACCTAGCCAAAGAACGTTTGCAGATCATTGTTGCCGAACGACGCAGCCATGACGACCCAGCGCCGTCTTACCTGCCGCAACTAAAAGAAGACATCTTGAAGTGTATTGCCAAGTACGTTGAGGTCGATCCATCAATGGTTGATCTGACTTTTGAACACAAAGATGACGACATCTCAGTGTTAGAGTTGAATGTTAAGCTTCCAGAAGAAGATCGATAATCTTTCTGAACAAGATTGGCAGGTAATACACTTGCTTGTATTGATTGAATAAAAAAGAGAGCCTAGGCTCTCTTTTTTGTATGTGCAGTTTATAACTGTAACTAAGTTAGGCTTTAAAGCAGCAAGCGGTTATTTGATCGCTTTACTCAGCTTTTCGCCAACCACATCTAAACGCCAGCCTTGCATAACATCAGGCAGCTTTTCTGGGTTACGATCGTGCTTCCACACCCAGCTTAACATTTGGTTAAGTTGCTTCTTCGATGCCAAGAATTCCGTCGCCAAACCACTGTGTTGTGATGCTGTTTTCACTTCATCTTTCAGCACTTTGAACAGTTGCTTGTAGCCAGGGAAGTCCATTAGACGTTCTACTGGTGCTGGGTACTCTTCTTCTGGTGTATGTTCCGCTAACTTTACGATTGAGCTGATCTTCGCACCATGGCGACGCACAGAGCGGTAATCAAAACCCTCTTGCTCCATGTGCTTGGGATCTTTCATCGCAAAACGCGCCACAGCCCATAGGTCTTGTTCTTTGAAGACAAAGTTCAGCGCTAAATCGCGCTTGATTGCTTCTTTTAGACGCCAAGTTGCTAGAGGTCGTAAGATCGCTAATTGCTTAGGTTTAAGCTGCCACGCCCCTTTAATATCAAGGTAGGCTGTATCTGGGTTTACTTTACGAATGCGCTTGGCAACTTGTAAATCAGACTCTTGCTGAGCCGCTTCCCACCAGCCAGCTTCCATCACTTTTTCTAGAAGCTTGTTGTACATTGGCATTAGGTAATGCACGTCTGCTGCTGCGTAGTCCAATTGTTTTTGAGAAAGCGGACGCGCTAGCCAGTCTGTGCGAGATTCACTCTTATCGAGATCGACACCGACAAACTCTGAAACCAGAGCAGCAAAGCCCGTTGATAAACCATGACCTAAGAAAGCCGCCATGATCTGTGTATCAACCATTGGTGTTGGTGTACAGCCAAATGCGTTCTGGAACACTTCCAAATCTTCACCGCACGCGTGCAGCACTTTCAATACTGATGCGTCTTTCAACAAGGTAACGAACGGTGTCATGTCATCAAGAGCAATAGGGTCAATCAGTGACAGCATTTCACCATCAAATAACTGAATCAAGCCTAATTGAGGGTAATAGGTTCTAGTACGAACGAACTCCGTATCAAGCATAACGACATCGGCTTCACGTGCTTGTTGGCAAACTCGCTCAAGGTCTTTCAATTGGGTAATGATTTGATAATCCACAAAAACTCTCACTGATTTTACTTTGATCGCCGGATACAAAAATGCCGACATTAACTGTCGGCATTCTAACACCATTTTTCAGCGCTCGCTTAGATTAAGCGCCTGAATGGTTTCGGGGGCTAATTTCTCGCAAACCCGTGCATTACTCGCTTGCGCGTTTGGCAAGCTCTGCGTCGTTTTCTTCACGAAGCACTCGGCGCAAGATCTTACCTACATTGGTTTTTGGTAGTTCTTCACGGAACTCAATCAATTTAGGGATCTTGTAGCCAGTTAGGTGTTCACGGCAGTGCGCGATAATGTCTTCTTTGGTTAGGCTAGGGTCACGTTTCACAACGTAAATCTTAACCAGCTCACCAGACACCTCATGAGGTTGGCCGATAGCCGCAACTTCTAACACTTTGCCATGCAGAGCCACTACGTCTTCGATCTCGTTCGGGTAAACGTTGAAGCCCGACACTAGAATCATGTCTTTCTTACGGTCTACGATGTACAACAAGCCTTCGTCATCAAATTTAACGATATCACCCGTCGATAACCAACCATCTTGGTCGATCACTTCTTTGGTCGCTTCTGGACGTTGCCAGTAGCCTTGCATCACTTGAGGACCACGAACCTGCAATTCACCCACTTGGTCATTGCCAACCACTTTACCTTCATCATCAACAATACGAACTTCTGTTGAAGGTACTGGTAGGCCGATTGCACCTGTGTAGTCTTTCAGATCATATGGGTTACCCGTGACCAAAGGAGCACACTCGGTTAAACCATAGCCTTCAAGTAGGTGGACACCTGTCACTTTCTTCCATTGCTCAGCAACAGCGCGTTGAACCGCCATACCACCGCCAACAGATAAACGCATATTACTGAAATCCAACTCGTGGAAATCTTCGTTATTCACGAGCGCATTGAACAAGGTGTTTACGCCAGTAATCGCGGTAAACGGAACCTTTTGCAGCTCTTTAATAAAGCCAGGAATGTCACGAGGGTTAGTAATCAGAAGGTTACGGCCACCCATCTCAACAAACAATAAGCAGTTCACGGTAAGAGCAAATACATGGTAAAGCGGCAATGCCGTTACCACCAATTCACGGCCTTCTTGCAGAACAGGGCTATATGCCCCTTTCGCTTGCAGTACGTTCGCAATCATATTGCGGTGCGTTAGGATTGCGCCCTTCGCTACGCCCGTTGTACCACCGGTGTACTGTAGGAATGCGATGTCATCGCCCGCCATAAATGGCTTCACGTACTGTAGGCGACGGCCTTTGTGCAGTGCTTTTCGAAATGAGATAGCACCCGGCAGATCGTACTTAGGCACCATGCCTTTTACGTATTTCACTACGAAGTCGACAATCGTACCTTTCGCTCGTGGCAGCATTTGCCCCAAGCTGGTTAGCACAACGTGTTTAACCGGAGTTTTATCAACGACTTTCTCTAGCGTGCTCGCAAAGTTAGAAACGATAACAATCGCCTTTGCGCCAGAGTCATTCAATTGATGTTCAAGTTCACGAGGCGTGTACAGTGGGTTGACGTTCACTGCAATCATACCTGCACGCAGTACACCAAAGAGTGCAATTGGGTATTGCAGCAGGTTTGGCATCATCAGCGCGACACGATCGCCTTTCTTCAGTTTTAGATCATTCTGCAGGTAAGCAGCAAAAGCACGACTGCGCTCTTCAAGCTTACGGAATGTCATGATAGACCCCATGTTCTCGAATGCTGGTTGGTCTGCGTACTTCTGTACCGACTGTTCGAACATTTCAATAAGAGATGGGTACTGATCTGGGTTGATCGTCTCTGGTACGTCACTTGGATAACGTGAAAGCCAAGGTTTGTCCACTATGTTACTCCTCGTTTATCAGCTGACGACTGCTTCGCCGCTTTTTATCATTGCGGTATTACAGCACAGCTTTAGTGCATGAGCACTAAAAGGCTCAAACACTTGTTTAAATTTTGTTAACTACACCAAGAATTAGCTCTGAAACTAGCTCTGGGCTCTCTAAATGGCAATGATGTCCGCCAGGAACAGTCTCTATATTCAGAGAACTATGGGCTGATTTGTAGCGATTATGCTGCAAATGTCGGAATCCATCATTTCCTAAAACTATTAATTGAGGGCATTCAATAGCCGCCATGATCGCTTCAGCATGCGCTTGTGACATTCGATATAACGAGTCACATTTTAGGTTAGGGTCGCATCTCCATTGCCAAGAGTTATCGAACTCGGCAATACCTTGATCTACAGTCGCTTGACTAAGAGCAACTTGATCTACAGTCGCTTGATCAAAAGCAGCTTTAGCAACAACAGTCCGATCAACATTACTTAGCTCAACGATTCCTCGTTCAACAATAGGAGCAATGAGTTCTGCTTTGATTTGATTGGCGTGAGCTCTCAGCTTAATAGCATCCTCAAGACTTGCCAGAGGACGTGAAGGCTTTCTTCGCTGTCGAAGACGACTGAGTACCCCATCTCTCAAACGAGAGACTGTTTCGTAGGGAGCTTCTGAAAGAGGTCCATGACCTTCAATTTGAATTAATCCTGACACCTTTTCAGGAAAGGCGGCACTATAGCAACTTGCGATCAATGCACCAAGTGAATGTCCTACCAGTACCAGTCTGTTTGGCGATAATTTGGTCACCAACTGATGCAAATCATCAATATAGTCGTGAAATGGGTAATAACTCCCCGGTTTATGCGACGAGAAACCGTGTCCGAAGAGATCGATAGCAACGAGGTGAGTATCTGGAGAAAGCTTGGCTATTTGCGGCATAACCTGAGTGAAACTTGCAGAATTATCTAGCCAACCATGAATAAAAACGACCGTCGTTGCGGTCGTTTTTGAGTTGCCAATCTGTTGTGTTGCAAGCGTCCCGCTCGCAAGGGAATATGACTTTTCAATCATTGATTGTATGGTGTCCCTATCGTTTAGTGTGTCGATTTCAGGTTCGACTATTCCACATCTTGAATCACACGGCCTGACTTAGGCATGGTTTGAAAGCTGCGACAATGCAAACTGCGGCAAGAGTAATAGGTTGGCGCAAAGTCGTTGATGACCACTCGCTCGGTGATCTGCCATAAACGTTGGTTGTAGACATTCATTACTGGGAAGGTATAAGGGTAATCACCAACGGTGCCATCTTCAGTACCACTTGATGTTCCAACCAAGGTGACTAAACGGCCTTCAGCAAAGCTCAAAGGTTCTACGTAACCATCAATGTAACCAACAAAACGCCCTTTTGGCTCGGCATCAATATCTGGCTTACCGTTGCTTGAGATAGGCAAGTTAACCACTTCAACACGAGTCTTATCTTGTAAGTTAGTGACTTTAGCAATCACACCACCTAAACGAACATCACCAGCGTCTGGCACTGTGTTTACCCACTCTTGGTAGTCAGTTACCACCTGTTCAGAGTTTGCATTAAGTTCTTCTGGTAGAGATGAGCAACCCATCACCATCGAAGAGAAGGCGACAAGGAAAAATAAGCGAGATTTAGAAATGAGAGAAAACATAATGCTGGTCCTTAGAAAAGGATAAATGAAAGCACAAAGCTAGATATAAATATCGACCCCAATAAGCTTCGCAAGTTCCTCTTTTTTAGCTTGATTCATCACGTCCATATATTCCTCCATCGCACGTCGTCCGCGCCCTTCTGGAAGATCATATTGAACCTGAGCTTTGTGGATCTCAGATTCTTTGACTTGGCGAATCGAATGCGAGACAGCATTCGCGACCTTAGTTGGCTGACCAACTGAGGTTTTTGCATCGCCTTTTTTTACCTCGTTCTTTTTGTTGGTTCGATTGGTTTTGGATGTATTGCCTATCGAAGAAGGAGGTAAGCCGTTAAGTGAAACCATGCTTAAAGAGTTTATTACCTGATGTTAATGATTGTGTATCTGTTTTTATTTTGGCTCTGCAAAGTGAATGCAAAGCCAAAATAATACGTATTTACTCGCGACCTGGCAGTTTTTTCCACGTCACTTTATCGCGAAGATAAACAGGCTCAGACTCTTCTGCTGCAACCGCTTTACCTTCTGCATAAGCAAATTGAGCAAGGAGCGCCATGTCTTGAGCTTCTGGAAACAGGACTTCACACGCTTTGGTGTTAATCGCTAGTGTGTCCATGTGCTCTGCATACGCTTCCCAACCGGTGCCGACTTTTGCCCATGTCTCAGAATCCACTTCAAGCTGCGCAGCTAATTCGCTTGGAGGCGTGACACATTCCGCATCAACCGCAGTCCAACGACCATCGTCTTCACGGCTGTAACGAGCCCAATATACTTCACTCATGCGAGCATCAATCGCTGTAGCTACGTGAGTTTCACCAAATTTACGGTAGCTGCCTTGCGCCATCGCTGCCAGTGTAGACACACCGATCATCGGTAAATCCGCACCAAAAGCCAAGCCTTGAGCAATACCGATACCAATACGCACACCCGTGAAACTGCCTGGACCTTGGCCAAACGCGATTGCGTCGATATCGGTTAAAGCGACATTCGCTTCTTTCAGTACTTCATCAACCATAGGTAGAATTTTTTTCGTATGGTCTCGAGGAGCCTCTTCGCTACGTGCGAACACCTGGTCACCCATTACTAGTGCAACTGAACAGTTTTCAGTTGCGGTATCTACTGCAAGAATTTTCGCGCTCATTCGTGTCTCAAATATTCGTTATCTAATCTAAAAATAATGGCTAAGCTCAACAATGCCAATTACTCAGCAGCGGTTGAATGGTCTTTAGCTAAGAATTCTTTAATGATCCCTAAGTCACGGGTACGTGGGATAGGCGGTAAACTCGCCAAAAACACACCACCGTAATCGCGGGTCACCAAGCGGTTATCGCAAATAATTAAAGCGCCATTATCACGTTTATCACGTATTAATCGGCCAACACCTTGTTTCAAGGTAATCACTGCGTCTGGTAACTGTACTTGTGCAAAAGGATCACCCCCTTTTAGCTTACAGTCCTCGATTCGAGCCTTAAGTAACGGGTCGTCTGGGGCGGTAAAGGGCAATTTATCGATGATAACACAGCTTAATGCGTCGCCCCTAACATCTATACCTTCCCAGAAGGCGCCAGTGGCCACCAGCAATGCGTTACCTAATTCCATGAATTCGGCTAAGGTTTTTTGCTTACTTGTCTCACCTTGTAGCAGAACTGGAACCGAGAGCGTTTCACGGAATCGCTCCCCCAACTCTTTCATCATGCTGTGTGAGGTGCACAAAAAGAAACAGCGACCTTGGTTTTGCTCAATCACAGGAGCCAACATTCTTACTAGCTTATCCGCTAAGCCTGGGCTATTTGGTTCGGGAAGATAGCGAGGCACACACAAACGCGCCTGATTTGGATAGTCAAACGGGCTTGGCAGTGAAAACTGTGCTGACGGTTTTAACCCGAGTCGAGAGGTGAAATGGTCGAAATCATCCGACACCGCTAGCGTTGCTGAAGTAAACACCCAAGCACCCGGTTTAAGCTCGATTTGTTCGTGGAATTTATCGGCAACCGAAAGAGGCGTGATGTGCAGAGCAAAGTGGCGCGGTGTAGTGTCATACCAATACGAATAGCCAGTGATCGACACATCGCACACACGTTCGATACGCGACTTAATCATATTTGCGCGTTCGAAAGCGGTATCTAACAGCTGGCTTCGCCCAAGTGCTAACTTCAATACATCAACAGCAAGTTGCAGAGCATCTTGCAAACGAACTAACTCGCGTGCAATCGACTCGGATTTCAAAGCTTCGCGCCAGTTACCACGAAAGCCGGTATCACCAAGCACAATACGCAGATCGGCTGACGATTGAACGAGCCTATCCCCTACTTTCTGTAGCTGACGCATGTCTTTGGCTTCAGTTCGGTAAGCAATTTCAATGTCTTTGGCTAACTCTTGGATCTGTCGACTGGAAACCGATTGTCCGAAGTACTGGCTGGCGATGTCAGGAAGTTGATGTGCTTCATCGAAAATAAACACGTCAGCTTCAGGTATCAATTCGCCAAATCCGGTTTCTTTGATCGCCAAATCAGCTAGGAAAAGGTGGTGATTTACGACCACCACATCGGAATCCATCGCTTTTTTACGCGCTTTAAGCACAAAGCAATCGGTATAGCTTGGGCACTCTTTACCCAAGCAATTATCATTGGTCGAGGTAATGGTTGGAATAACCGGGCTGTCTTCAGCGATATCATCACAATCGCCTAAATCACCCGTTTGAGTGGATGACGACCAACTACGAACTTTGACTAACTGAGCCAGCAGCGTTGGATCGGTATGAGCACCATGACTCTCGATCATTTGGCGGCTGAGTCTGTCCAAACACAAATAGTTTGAACGTCCTTTGAGCAACGCAACTTGACCATAAAAGCCAAGCGCATCGACCATCAAGGGTAAATCTCGGTGAAACAGCTGCTCTTGAAGGTTTTTAGACCCCGTACTAATGATGGTTTTCTTGCCACTAAGCAGCGCAGGCACTAGGTAAGCAAACGTCTTACCAGTACCTGTTCCAGCCTCAACAACCAACTGGCTTTGATTTTCAATAGCTTGTGAAACCGCTTCAGCCATGTCTAACTGAGCTTGTCTTGGTTGAAACCCAGGGATAGCTTTGCCCAGAGCGCCATCAGCAGAAAACGTTTTAGATATCATAGAGTACGAAGTTTAGAAAAAGAGAAGGAGAATTATGGCAGGTTTAGTGAGCCGGCGCGAATCAAGAATGACTTCGCACCGGAGGTGTTTGGCTTGGCTTGACGTGGCTTAAGTTACCTTGAAGGTAAGAATTGAAGAAGTAGGAATTAGAGAATCGTTTTTATTTTCGACTGAGATAACGTGATAGCCAAGGAGCACCTTCAAAATGGTTATCACCAGGCTGTATGGCTTTCGCTGCATCGGTTGGTGAGGTCTTACTTTCCCACATTTCATCTAGAACATGACCATCTAATTCGGCACCTCTCGCCAATGAATTCACTCGCTTGCAGTACAGTTTTTTGGCTAGTAACTCTTTATCCATAAGTATCACCTCTATTTTTGGCCAAGGCGTAAATGCCTCGGTTGAAGTTCAAATGCGTACTACGGTCAAAACTTTTAAAAATGAAGCTTCTGCCTGTTTTTCTATCTAAAAACTGATATTTCTATATCAAACAATTTATCAAAGCGATAAATCAGCAGCAGAATTTGTTGAAACCAACTTGATAATAGATTAATTATAACGGTGATATTGCGGCTCAGTTCACCGTTCGACGGCCTGCATTAAATTTGAAGAATCCCTATTTCATATAATAAGTGCAACATTTCATGGAAGTAAGATGCAAATGGAAAGAAAAACTTTACTAACACATTGTACTGATGCCCCGGGCCTCATCTCTAAGATCACCAATATTTGTTATAAGCACCAACTCAATATTATTCACAACAATGAGTTCGTAGATAACACAAGTGGCCACTTCTTTATGCGCACCGAGCTGGAAGGCTATTTCAATGATGAAACCTTGCTTGCCGATTTAGACCAAGCCCTGCCACCAAATACGAAACGTAAGCTTGTTGATTCGTCTCGCAAGCGTGTTGTGATACTCGTGACCAAGGAAGCACACTGCCTTGGCGACATTCTAATGAAGAACTTCGATGGCAGCTTAGACGTTGAAATTGCGGCCGTTGTCGGTAACTACGACATTCTACAAAGCCTAACCGAGCGTTTTGACATCCCTTACCACCATGTTTCTCACGAAGGGCTAAACCGTGAAGAACATGAGAAGAAGATGCTAGAAGTGATTGACCAGTACGAGGCGGATTACCTTGTTTTGGCTAAGTACATGCGAGTGCTGACACCAGGTTTTGTTGAAAAATACCACCACAAGATCATCAATATACACCACAGCTTCTTGCCAGCATTTATTGGCGCGAAGCCATACCAACAAGCGTATGAGCGCGGCGTGAAGATCATTGGCGCAACTGCACACTTTGTGACGAATGATTTGGATGAAGGTCCAATCATCAAGCAAGATGTTATCCCTGTGGATCACAACTTCAGCGCGAAAGACATGGCGCAAGCCGGTCGTGACGTAGAGAAGAATGTATTAAGTAAGGCGTTAAACAAGGTGATCAATGATCACGTGTTTGTTTACGGCAATAAGACTGTGATTCTGTAAGTCGGATAACGATTTCCGGTAAGACTTCCAGTTAAAACCCAATAAAAAAACGCGCAATAGGGACAGCCAATCGCGCGTTTTTAGTATCTGATGATCAGACTCGCTTTACGAGATTCCCAATTACGCTCCTTCGTCGCTATCGGGAGTGACGAAGTCGATGATGAATCTTCAAGCTATAGGCTCTAACATACGCCCTCGAACGCTCAGTCTGTCAGTATCCAAATATAGACTCTAGCAAACACCATCGAGCACCCCCCGTCATTCCGATGAGCCTAGGCGAGATCAGGAATCTATTGTCAGCAACTCTTAAACCTGTTCTGATTCCACAATCTTCTTCAAAGAGTGTGGATGCAGCTTGATGCAAATTCCTTGATGCTTGAATGCAACCGTTGGGTTATTCAGACGTTCACCCTCGCCTTTCGGGCTAGAGAGTTTGATCTTAACGCCTTGCTCAGCCAGCGTTTCAAAGTTAGCAGCGAACTGCGGGTAAGTTTCTTTAAGATCCGCTAGATACTCATCAGCTGTTTGGGCATGAGAAGGAATCACAAACTCTACATGTTCCCAATCTTGGCTTGGGTAAATCTTACCTTCTGCTGGATATGGCAGCTCCAAACATTCAATTTTCCAGCCAAGGCTTTGCAAGGGTTCATCGAAAGCCAACACCACAATTGGACGACCATTAATCATCGCCTCAGAAATCATAGAGCCGTACTCAGACCACGCTTGATGGGCAGATTTCGCTAGCTCAGTGTCATTGATTCGCAGCGCAATATGATCCGCTTGAGCAAAGCTTAAATCCAAACCTAATGTATTTCCTAGGCTCTCGATTTTTGCCATAAAAGTATCAAGGCGGGCGATCATTTGTTGTGGTTCTAGTTCAGCTTGCTTCAGGCTCATCATCATTGTCTGTGTTCTCCAAATAATGGCTGCATGTTATCAGTTTTGCCTTTTGCAACAAGCGTTGCTTTTACAAAAAACACTCAATAACTATGTTCTTTTCGCTCCTTAAACATGCAAACGCGTCTTGCTAAAAGTCGATTGTCAAAAACCACTCAGGAAATGTTAATTTTCTATCAATTCGACCTATAAGAAACCCCACAAAATTGGTATGATTAACGCCATTTTTGTGAACTTAAACAGTGTCTGTTGTTCATTTCGGCATTAAATCGTTAACTAGATGCATAATTAACCAATTTAATGACCTCGAAATAACGGCCACTCTTATCATCCTTGAATTGAAGGAAACGCGTGTGAATATCCAAGCACTTATTAATGACAAAGTATCTCAGGCTCTAGAAGCCGCAGGCGCACCTGCAGGCTCTCCTGCGGCTGTTCGCCAATCTGCAAAACCACAATTTGGTGACTACCAAGCAAACGGCGTTATGGGCGTTGCTAAGCGACTAGGCACTAATCCTCGAGAGTTTGCTCAAAAAGTATTGGACGTTCTAAACCTAGACGGTATCGCTTCTAAAGTAGAAATCGCAGGCCCAGGTTTCCTTAACATCTTCCTAGATGAAGCTTTCCTAGCACAACAAGCAGACGCAGCATTGGCTGATTCTCGCCTTGGTGTTGCAGTAGCAGAAACACAAACAATTGTTGCGGATTACTCTGCACCAAACGTTGCGAAAGAGATGCACGTTGGTCACCTACGTTCAACCATCATCGGTGATGCGGTCGTTCGTACTCTTGAGTTCCTAGGCCACAACGTTATCCGTGCTAACCACATCGGTGACTGGGGTACTCAATTTGGTATGCTTATCGCAAACCTTGAGCGCGTTCAGGCTGAGTCTGGCGAAGTTTCAATGGAACTTGCTGACCTTGAAGGCTTCTACCGTGAATCTAAAAAGCTTTACGATGAAGACGAAGAGTTCGCAGTTAAAGCACGTGGCTACGTTGTTAAACTACAAAGCGGCGACGAGTTCTGCGCAGAGATGTGGAAGAAGCTTGTTGACGTAACAATGATTCAAAACCAACGCAACTACGATCGCCTAAACGTGTCTCTAACGCGTGATGACGTAATGGGCGAAAGCATGTACAACCACATGCTTCCAACTATCGTTGCTGACCTAAAAGAGCAAGGTCTTGCAAAAGAAGATGACGGCGCACAGGTTGTATTCCTAGACGAATACAAAAACAAAGATGGCGACCCAATGGGCGTTATCATCCAGAAACGTGACGGCGGCTTCCTTTACACAACCACTGATATCGCTTGTGCAAAATACCGTTTTGAAGAACTAGGCGCAGACCGCGTACTTTACTTCATCGACTCACGTCAGCACCAACACCTAATGCAAGCTTGGACTATCGTTCGTAAAGCAGGTTACATCCCAGAATCTGTTTCTCTTGAGCACCACGCATTCGGCATGATGCTAGGTAAAGACGGTAAACCATTCAAGACTCGTGCAGGCGGTACTGTTCGTCTTGCTGATCTTCTTGATGAAGCCGAAGTTCGTGCAGCGCAGCTAATCGAATCTAAGAACCCAGAACTAGCAGAAGACGAGAAGAAAGCGATCGCGAACACTGTTGCTATGGCAGCGGTTAAGTACGCAGACCTTTCTAAGCACCGCACTACTGACTACGTGTTCGATTGGGACAACATGCTTGCATTCGAAGGCAACACAGCACCATACATGCAGTACGCATACACTCGTGTTGCTTCTGTATTTGCTAAAGCTGGCATTTCTATGGACTCGCTTGAAGGTGAAATCAAAATCACTGAAGAGAAAGAGAAAGCGCTTATCGCGAAACTTCTACAGTTTGAAGAAGCAGTACAGTCTGTTGCTCGTGAAGGTCAACCACACATCATGTGTAGCTACCTGTTCGAACTAGCTGGTCAATTCTCTAGCTTCTACGAAGCGTGCCCTATCCTAGTTGCTGAAGACGAAGCTGTTAAGCAGAGCCGTCTGAAGCTTGCTGCACTAACAGCGAAGACGATCAAGCAAGGTCTATCGCTTCTAGGTATCGACACTCTAGAGCGCATGTAAGCGATTCGAGATTCGAGATTCG
>NZ_JBFRPJ010000068.1:0-874 GCF_041471945.1 Vibrio sp. 10N.261.51.A4 | reverse complement strand
CGAGATTCGAGATTCGAGAAAATTAGAAAGGTTGACGTGAAAGCGTCAACCTTTTTTTGTCTGGAGGTTTGTTTACTCGATTATTTAAGCGATTAGCTAACCTACACAGCAAGAGATCTCCTATTACGCTCATTCGTCGCTCTAGGAGATGACGAGAATAGGTGTAGTGAATCCAAGACAACATCAATGATGCGCCATCAAACCACACCAAATCGTTATCCCTCTTCTCGCCATCATTCCCTACAGTGAGGGACGAACATGATAGGGAATCTGCTTATTGAGAACGTAAGCCCTAGCCACATTCAAACTCCGACCTTATACTCATGTAAAACAATTAATTGGAAAGATCATGAGCTTCGAACTTCACCCGCAACTTGCGAAAGACACCACACTTATCGGCGAATTTCCACTGAGCTTAGCCCTGCTACACAAAGATAACGCAGTGCCTTGAGTTATCTTGGTACCAAAACGTGCCAACCTAAAAGAGTTGCACCACTTACCAATGAAAGAGCAACAGCAGTTCCTACATGAATCTCAGGCGGTAAGCCAAGCATTAGAAGCAACGTTCCAACCAGACAAATTGAACCTTGGTGCGCTGGGTAATATGGTGCCACAACTGCACATCCACCATATTGCACGCTTCAAAGACGACATTGCTTGGCCCGGCCCAGTATGGGGTAATACAAAAGGCGAACAGCGCAGTGAAGAAGATCAAGCCGCTATCCTGACTCGTATCCAAAACGTTCTGTCACTGAGCTCTATCTTCAAGAAAGCATAATTCGAGTTCATCTCATTGAGCTTTAAAGCAAAACACTTCAGAAAAGACACATAACAAAAAGCCGCTCATCTTAGATATGAAGTGACCCCGTAAAGT
>NZ_JBFRPJ010000067.1:0-100580 GCF_041471945.1 Vibrio sp. 10N.261.51.A4 | reverse complement strand
TCCAATTAGGAAACAAAGCCCTGCCTAGGATCAAAATGGTACTCACCTTGCTCATTCACATAATACATATCGGCTTCGACATGCAATGCATCGTAGGTTTTTGCTTTTGTTGATTTGCCAGAACCGGGCAACCCTCGAATGAGTATTAACTTCATCTGTCACTGTACAGGCTAATTTGAAAACATGAGTTTATCGTAAATAGTAACGAGTTGCTCTGATAACTGCCTCTGCTCAGCATACGAAAACCAAGTACTTACACACGACTCAGACAATCACTGAATACAATGAGACTCCCCTCGAAGTGCGTGGATTGCTTCTGATAGAAAACACAAATAATTTACATCTATCCATTTTGCATATCGACAAGCGTACCAAACTACTATAGATTTAGATGTATAGACGTCTACATATCTAGCTTAGGGAGAAAGCTGTGCCTATTCGCATTCCAGACCAATTGCCAGCATCCGATGTTCTTCGTGAAGAAAACATCTTCGTTATGCCGTTATCAAGAGCATCGACACAGGAAATTCGTCCACTTCGAGTCTTGATCCTCAACCTAATGCCGAAGAAGATTGAAACTGAAACTCAATTTTTACGCCTACTATCGAACAGCCCATTGCAAGTTGATGTAGAGCTGCTGCGCATTGATGATCGACCAAGTAAAAACACACCGACTGAACACCTTGATAACTTCTATCGCCAATTTGAAATGGTCAAAGGAAGAAACTTTGATGGATTGATCATCACTGGTGCGCCGCTTGGCTTGGTTCAATTTGAAGATGTTATCTACTGGGACCATCTGAAAACCATCATGGAATGGGCAAACAAGCACGTTACTTCAACTCTATACGTGTGTTGGGCGGCTCAGGCTGGTTTGAAATTACTGTATGATTTGCCAAAACGCACGCGTAAAGAGAAGTTGTCTGGTGTTTATAATCACGAGATACATAACCCATACCACCCTATTTTACGTGGCTTCGACGATACATTCTTAGCTCCGCACTCTCGCTATGCGGACTTCTCTCAAGAGTACTTAGCAGAGCATACCGACCTTGATGTTCTTGCGACTTCTGATGTTGCGGGTGTATATCTAGCGGCGACCAAAGATAAACGAAACGTGTTTGTAACGGGTCACCCTGAGTACGACTCTCACACACTTCACAATGAGTACATTCGAGATTTGGGTGAAGGCATGGAGCCTGTGATACCAATCAACTACTACCCGAATAACAATCCAGACAACAAACCGGTTGCAAGCTGGCGCAGCCACGGACACTTGTTGTTCTCAAACTGGCTAAACTACTGCGTTTACCAACAAACGCCTTACGATCTGGATCATTTCAGCGAAGACAACTTTACCAAAGACGATTAAGTTCTTTCTTCCGATTCACAAACACATAAACCGTGTTCAGTATGTTGTTGATAAAACGACGAATTGGACGCGGTTTTTTTATGGTGTGTGGGTCGCATTCCATGATAGATTTACGACTTCAATGGGTTTGATTTCATATGATGGGTTGGTGTTCATAAGGAGCTTCACATGCCTGCCAAGCCATCATTTTCAAATCCGATTTCGTTGTCCCGCCCTCTTTCGTTATCAAGTGTGGTACTACTTGCCTCGCTTTCCTTGGCCGGTTGTGTCTCTGTCACTGAAGGACCGCCAAAGATTGAAAGTGATCCTATCGCGATGTCTGAATCTCGAATCGAATTAGGTTTGGGCTATATGGGACAAGGCAATATGGTGAGAGCGCGTGAAAACCTTGAGCTCGCGATTAAACACGCACCTAGCTACTACCGTGCTCGGCTTTCAATGGCGCATTACTACGAACAAGTGGGTGAAGTAGATGAAGCGAGAACCACTTACCGCAAAGCACTCAGTCTTGATTCAAGAAATGGCAATGTATTGAACAACTACGGTACCTTCTTGTGTAAACAGGGCGAATACGAACAAGCCGATAATTACTTCAATCGCGCCATCGACCAACCCTACTACTACTTGGTGTCTGCAAGTTATGAAAACGCCGCGTTTTGCGCATTTAAGGCTGGCAATACAGACCAAGCGAAGTACTACTTCAGCAGAGCGATTGACCACGATCCAAACCGCGTGAAATCGATACTACAGTTATCAAAAATTGAAGTGAGTGACGCCGATTACAACGACGCTAGGCTTCGTTTATTCAAATTCCACCAGCGTTATGGCTACCAAATTCCATCGCTTAAAATCTTGGTCGAGCTCGAAAACAAAGCAGGTAACAGTGCTCTAGAGAAGAAATATCAGAGTAAGTTAGATGAGTTACTTTCTGCTTAGCGCATATGAAAAACACAAAAAACGGGCTTGTTGCGTTAACAACAAGCCCCTACGTAATTTCAACTTAATATCTTAACTAAGTGCAGCCGCTATTTTAGCGCGATCCACTCTTGTCTTTGTTCGTCATCCATAAAGGTCCATGCGATAAAGCGACTTACCTTCTGGCCTTGTGACATCTCGACGACTTTCACTTGTTTAGCTCTAAGCTTGCCAAGCTCTGAACGAACCATATCGACGTTATCTTTCTTAGAAATCAATGTCGTAAACCACAAAACTTGAGTAGCAAAAAGTTGACTCTCTCTCGCCATCTTCATAATGAAAGCGGCTTCACCACCTGGGCACCAAAGCTCGGCTTTTTGACCACCAAAGTTTAAGGTTGGTTTATTTTGCGTAGTTGATTTATCTAACTTAGCTAGCGTCTTATTCGTTTCTGGCTTGAATGACTTACCCGCTTTCTTAGCTCGGTTTGCCGCTAGGTTATCCAGTTTACGTTGTGATCCCTTTTCCGCCTCTTCTAGAGAGCTATGGAATGGAGGGTTACAAATTGTGACATCGTAACGTTCATTATCCTTAATCACGCCCTTAAAGATAGATTCTGAGTCAGCTTGTAGGCGAGCTCGGATCTTACCTTTTAGATTAGGGTTACTTTCCGCAATGAAGTTCGCTGTTTTGATGGAGACTGAATCAACATCTGTCCCTGTACAACGCCACTTATACTCTGTCGCACCAATGATTGGGTAGATACAGTTTGCACCGACACCAATATCTAATGCTTTCACAGACGCGTGGTTATAGGGTTCACCTTGGCCATCGCTATTAAGGATGTCGGCCACTCTGTGAATGTAGTCTGCACGACCAGGAATTGGCGGGCACAAGTAACCAGCAGGAATATCCCAATGTTTAACGCCATAGTGATGCGCCAACAAAGCTTTGTTGAGTAGCTTAACGGCCAATGGATCAGAGAAATTAATGGTGTCTTCGCCAACCGGATTCTTGATCAGATGCTCTTTTAGCTCAGGCAAGGCTGCAACTAGTAACTCGAAGTTATAGCGGCCAGTGTGCTGGTTTCTTGGGTGTAATCCACCTTGAGGTTTTTCAGCCGAGCGTCTTTTCTGAGCTGCGTTCTTGTTAAAAGCCGTTTTATTGAAAGAACCCTTATTCGATGATCCTTTATTTGCACCCTGCTTCCCTTTACTGTCTTTTGCAAAAGGTCGCTTTGCTTTGTTATTGCCCGCGCCTTTAGGTGCGCTATTCTTGCGGCTTTTATCAGATGTGTTCTTTGTAGAAATACGCTTGTCGCTGCTTGGCTTAGCTGTACTTGGCTTAACATCAGCTTGGTTGTCTTTTGTTTTTGCTGATGAAGTGCTGTTTTTCGACAGGCTTAGCGTCGTTCTATTTTGTGATTGGCTCATTGGGCTACTTCTTTAAATCTAAATACATCATGAATAAACGGGCATCCAACTCAAGTTGATGATATTCCGGTTCCATGTGACAGCATAGTTGGTAAAAGGCTTTGTCGTGCTCTTTCTCTTTGATATGCGCCAGTTCGTGTACCACCAGCATTCTTAGCAAAGGTTCTGGTGCATTTTTAAAAACACTGGCGATACGAATTTCATTCTTTGATTTGATCTTTCCACCGTGATTCTTAGCAACGTAAGAATGCAGACCTAACGCATTATTGATTAGGTGTATCTTGCCGTCGTAAATCACTTTGCTGATCGGTGGTGTTTTTTTCATGTAGCGATTTTTTATCTCAATCGCATAGTCAAACAGGGCTTTCTCGCTTTTTATTTCATGATTCTTTGGGTAGCGAGCTTCAAACCAAGGCACCAATTTACCCGACTCTACAAGTTGAGTAACAGGATCAAGAATGTGCTTAGGATAGCCTTGAATATAGCGTAAAGAAGGATGCATGCTGAAAGACCGTACAAGTTACACCACGACAATACGTTGTGGTCTTGAAAATTGAGCCGCATAGTGTAACTGATCACACTTTTCTAATCACCTAGGATTCGTTACACTTTAGCGAGATTCACCAAGAGAATGAAAAAATGAAACGTGTTGTATTGTACGTCGCAGACAAATGCCCGCACTGTAAAGATGCCCAAAGGTATTTAGACTCTAAGAAAATTGTTTACCGCCTGACGAATGCAAAGATGCAGCGTGGCCGTAAAGAATTGCAAGCAATGGGTGCTCGTTCTATCCCCGTGCTTAAAATCGGCGATCAAGTGATGGTCGGCTGGAATCAGAAAAACTTCGATAAGATGTATAACTCAAAGAACACCTAACGTGCTCTGAGCCAGTCATACTTCTATACAACAAAGCCCGAATATCCAATCTAGGATGTTCGGGCTTTGTTTATTTAAATCTTACTAAATCACACATACCGCTTAACGAAATCAATAAAGGTTCTGTCAGCTTTCGACAAATACCCTTCCTTTCTCCAGGCCAACGATAGATTCAGTTTTACAGGGTCTTTAAATGGCACGCCTATCACGTCTTTCTCATATTCCGTAACTAAGCTCAACAGCGCGGTGATCGCAAACTCTTGTTTAACGATAGAAAGAATCATCGGGAGCAAGTTGGTTTCAAACGCAATGGTCATATCAAGATCGTACTTCTTACAGGTCGCATCAATAAAATCGCGGTGGAAATAGCCCGATTTAAACATGATCAGCTCTTGAGCAAAAAATTCTTCAAAGGTGATGGATGGTTGCGTTGCCAGTGGGTGATCTTTGCCAACTACAGCTAACATTTCTGAGCTTAACAGATGATCCGTTTCCAAATCATCTGGAACGTTCTCATGATTAATTACGCCAATATCGAGTTCGCCGTTTAACAGCATTTCACGAATCGATGCGGTGCCAGCATCAATCAAGGTCAACTTTAGGTTTGGGTATTGGCTTTTAAATGCCATCACTACTTGGGGGAAAAAGTAACTGCCCATCATACTTGGAGCGCCTAATCGAACCTCGCCTTTTTCTAGCCCCTTTAGTTCATTCATCGCGAGCTGAGCATCATCAAACTGCTGGGCGATTCGCTTTGCATGCTCAAACAGTACTTTGCCCTCCTCCGTTAAAGTGACGGATTTATCGCCTCGACGAAATAGAATCAACTCTAGTGTCTGTTCTAGTTTTTTAATGGAGATACTCAATGCAGGCTGTGCGATATGCAGCGCTTTGGCCGCCTGGGTGAAGTTACCAAACTGAGCAACAGCCAGAAAATGTCGAAGTGGTTTTGATTCAAGCATGGCGATATATTTAATATATAGAGGTGATATTTTTAATATATTTCTTTAATCACACCTGTACTGATAACTTGTTCACAAATAGCTTACTAACTCGCGCAGGCACAACGTAAATGTTTGATAAAGGCAGTCCTCAATACAAACGTATCACTCAATCATTGGCGATTGGTTCATTTATCATTTTCTGTAACCTTTACCTCTTTCAGCCTATCTTGCCGCACATGGCGGAGCACTTCCAAGTATCTGAAACTCAGATCAACTGGTTATTTGCCGCGACAACACTTGGGCTTTCAATCAGTTTGGTGCCTTGGGCAATCGCTTCTGAAACCTTTGGTCGAAAACCCATTATTCTGTTCAGTCTGTTCGCTATTCCTTTGATTGGATTGAGCATGGTGTTCACAACCACTCTACTGCAACTTGTTATTGCCAGAGCATTCATGGGAATCGCCGTTGCTGCTTTTGCGGGCGTGGCTGTTGCTTATATGGTCGAAGAGTTATCACCCAAAGCATTCGCAGTCGCGATCGGCGGTTATATTGCAGCCAACTCATTGGGTGGAATTTTCGGACGTGTACTCGGGGGCTTAATCACGGATTACTTTGACTGGCACGCTACGGTAGTGTTTTTCGTGGTCGGCTCCTTAATCGGCGCACTCTATATTGCGTATAGCCTGCCTGACCAACAAAACTTCAAACCTCAGAAAGGGTTGTTCTTTCATCATAACCGCTCGGTTGTAATGCACTTAAGAAACCGTACCTTGTGGCTCGCGATGTTGATTGGTGGCGCTAACTTCGCGCTGTTCGTTAACTTGTATTCAGTAATGGGCTTTAGGTTGGTATCCGAACCTCACTCAGTGCCTGTAGGTTTAGCTTCACTGATATTCCTATGTTACTTGGCCGGAACGGTAAGCTCTAAGCTCTCGAACAAATGGACACTTCGCTTTGACCCGTTAAGCGGAATATTGATGGGTGTGTGTATTAGCTTAATCGGAATGCTAATTTCTGCCGTCGACAAAGTCCCGTTCATGCTAGCAGGCTTGTTATTGATTAGTGGCGGTGCGTTCTTCGCCCATACCCTTGCCTACTCTTGGGTAAGTCAAAAAGCACCAAGCGCTAAGGCGACAGCAACCGCACTTTACTTGGTTCACTATTATATTGGCGGGAGCTTAGGTGGTTTCTTACTCTTGTATTGCTGGCAACTGTTCGGTTGGAATGGCGTGATTGCGGGCGGTTCAATCTTCTATGTTGCGATATTTGCTTGGGTCTACCAGTTGAAACAGCTACAAGTATCGGCGTCTAAACTTGCACAAGCATAAGTACGACTAAGGTTGTAACTCAATTATTGCTTTTGATTGACGTCCGTTCTGATATCCTACGCAAAATTTCATTTCGGAACCTGTTATGTCGAACACTCAAAGCACAGATCTTCAAACCATCCACGACCAAGTAAAACAGTGGTTAGACGATGTCGTTATTGGCCTAAACCTGTGTCCATTCGCAGCCAAGCCACAACGTAATAAACAGATTAAGATCTTTGTGAGTGAAGCGAATACGGAAGAAGCGTTACTGGAAGACATCATGACGCATTTCGTAGAGTTAGATAATACGCCAGTTGCTGAATTAGAGACGACTTTAGTGGTGGTTCCTAACATGCTGCAAGATTTCTTCGACTACAACATGTTCATTGATTGGGTTGAAGCGTTGATCAAACAGCAAGACTGGGAAGGCGTTTACCAAGTGGCAACGTTCCATCCTGACTATTGCTTTGGTGGTGCGGATCCAGAAGACGATGAAAACCTAACGAATCGCTCTCCATACCCTGTTTACCATTTGATTCGTGAAGCAAGCATGGAAAAGGTACTGAAGCACTACCCTAACCCTGAAGCGATCCCAGACACCAACATCGCAAGAGTTGAGTCTTTAACGCCAGAAGAACGCCGTCAACTGTTCCCTTACTTGTTTAGTTAATAGTTCAGTTAATCGCTAACATGATGGCTCATATTCCTGAGCGCTCTTGATGATATGGACGAGAAATGAACTGATCTCGTCCATTTTGTTTCGCAATGTACAGACACTCATCGGCAACTTTGATGAGCTTATCTAACGCCGACATCCTTTCCCCTTTGGTATCCCCTGTACTCAACTCAAAATGACACGCACCAATTGATATAGTGACAGGCTTTCGATCCAGTGTGATTTTCTTCATCTCTTGCAAAAGAGTCATGAACTTATCTTCAACATAGTTTGGTGTTTTATTTGGATACCAAAGAATGAACTCTTCACCACCAAAACGCGCCACAAACTCACCCTTTTGAGTGTTATTGTTCAGCACGCTCGCCACTTTCTTTAATACAACATCGCCCATTTGGTGACCGTAAATGTCGTTAACCTGTTTAAAGAAGTCGATGTCGACAACCGCCAAGGTTCCCTTTCCTAAAGAGCCTTTTAACTGCTCGACTTCCGCATTCAACGTTTTAAACAAGCAACGTCTATTTGGCAAGTGTGTCAGAGGATCATACAGAGCTTGATACTCCAATTTCTCATTCAACTCTTTGAGTTTTCGTTCTTGCTGCCTTCTAACCAGCTCCACTTCGATCCATGATGCCATTAGTCTCATCACGTCGACATCGAACTCTTTGAACTCACGATGATAGGGTGCTGGGCTTGAAAAGTTTAAGGTGCCATAAAGCTCATCATTAACGAAAATGGGAACCCCAATATAAGACTCCAAGCCAAAAGACTGGTAAGCAGGATGCTTCGCATACTTATCGTGTTTGCCACAATGCTCAATACAGATAGGACCAATCGATTTACAGGTAATTTCGCAATAGGTTGAACGATAATCAAAAGTGTCACCGCTATTGAGTTCTACCCCTTCAGGCGTAACACAATGTTCAACAACATAAGTATTGCCATCGACTTTCGATAAGATACCAATATCAAGGTTGAAGCGTTCAAGCCCCATAATAAGCAGCTGAGCGATCTGAATATCGAAGCCCTTTCGATAATCATTGGTGATTTGATACAAGCGGCGTATAACAATTTCGCTTTCACTGGCTTGGTTCATAAATGGGATTCCACTACTGCTGACATTAATGGCAACATTAATATTTCGTATATTAAGAAGAGTAAAGTGTAAAAAAACATAATAATCAATTAGTTTGTATGCAAAATACCTCATTGGTCCAATGAATAAAAGTCGCGTTCTTCCACTTTGCGTTAGCACCCCATTACTACCTTTGTTAAAATGATCCATTAACGAAACAAAATGGATAGGAATATGAACCTTTCTCAACTAAACCAAGAAATCTACGATCACCTTTACCGCGACATTGAAGAGTTCCGCAGTACTTTTGATCTGCCGGTTGCTGCTCCTGAAACAATGGACGAAAAAGGCGATACGCTACATACCTCTCTAGCGATCGAAGAGCTAACAGAACTTGCAGAAGCTGACTCTAAAATCGAACAAGCGGACGCTATCGTAGACAGCGTTTATGTTTTGATGGGACGTCTGGTTCACCTTGGCCAAGCTAAGGTTGAAGACAACCTAGCAATCAGCTACCTGATCGACCTACTGTTGAATGTTTCTAAAAACCGCTCAATTGACTTCTTACCTTGCTGGGACGAAGTACACTCAAGCAACATGAGCAAAGTATGTCGCAACGAAACTGAATATGCTGAAACAGAAGCTTTCTATGCTGAGCAGAACATCAAGCTGATGGCGGTTCAAAAAGGCGAATACATCATCGCTAAGTGTGCGGAAGATTTCGTATCGGAAGGCAAGACAGTTCGCCAAGGTAAAGTACTAAAATCTGTACACTACCGTCCTGCGAACCTTGAGCCACTAACGGCTTAACTAAGTTTACGACTGAACTAAGGTTATGGCTGTAGCTCTTTAAAGCACCAGCGCACCAAAATAGCAAACGCCACGTTTAAATAACGTGGCGTTTTATTATCTGTCAGTTAATTCTAACTGTGTTAATCGTAGCTGTGTGTTAATCGTAGCTAAATGCTATACCAGTCGAGCCATATGATAAGCCGCCACATATTCGCCATTTCTGAAAGCGAACCCTGCGGACTCTCCTTCAATCACGAAACCGAACTTCTTATACAGGCTGATCGCTCTTTCATTATCGGTGTATACCGTTAACTCCATTCGCTTGATGTTAATCCAGTTATCACACAAGTCGATCGCGGTCGCGAGCAGCTGACTACCCACACCTTTGCCTAGCACATCGTCTTTAACACCCATACCAAATGAAGCCACATGTCGTCTTCTTGGATTCACGCACACTTCCATTCCCAAGTTGCCAACAATCTCATCGTCGATCATCGCGACATACGAGTACACGTTATCAGGCATATTAGAGATTCGTTTTTGCCAGCTTTCCAGAGATGGATTTGGGAGTTGCAGCGTACCGGTATAAGCATTAGTGCATTCGTAAACTTCTTTTATTCCCTTTGCATCTGACGGTTCAGACCGTCTCACTATAATACTCATCGCAACTCCTACTATTTTCATCGCTAAATATGAAACACATCCTTAATGTGCACCTAGACACACTATCAAATAGTGAATATTTAACAATAGGTTAGATGAACTTATCTTATTGGGCTTAATTGATACTGAGTAAACGCCCTCTCTCAATATCTTGCTCAAGTACCTCCGGTGTCAAGTCACCATGTCCATGGTGATCGTGATTATGGTGATGTCCATGATCGTGGCCGTGTGAATGACTTTGATGTTCATTTGATCTTTGAGCTAACTTATCTGAATCCAAATAAGTGTCAGTCAAATCAGCACAATAATCTTGAGTCCATAAGCGACGAGCGTCGTCATCACTCATAATTTGCTCCGCTTTAGGACCCAACTTATCCATGTAGTACATCCCCAACTCCTCACCCTCGACATTGGCATGGTTGATAAGGTTCATAAACGCAGGCTCTTGATTCTCATCTGATAGATGACCATTTTTGTAACACACGGTTAGACCAATAATATCGTCGCCAAGTTTCTCTAATTCAGGGTTAAAATGATTGTGACTATGATTATGTTCGGCAGCGGCGACATGCATTGGAGTAAGTAAAACACATGCGATAGCCAGTAGCTTAATGGTATTTTTCATGGGATAGACCTTCTGTATTTTCGAATACAAATTTGATTAGTTGGCTGACTTAGCTTCTTGTGAGATGAGCTAAGTTAAGGGGAACTTCAAGACCATTTCAGCCTGAGTACCCCTCTGTCTCACTACAAATAATCAATATGATTGGATAACGAGGCTCGATATAACGAGCGTTCTATAGACAAAAATCACTTATCAACTACGATTCTTGCTGGTGCGATGGTGTAAGTCATTGGCTTCACCTCCCATTCACCTTTTGCTTCCAATGCAACCGCTAGTGCTTGCGCCTCTTCACATACCTTCGCTGGTTTTCCGTCAGCCCAGTACGATGGACCCGAGGTGTAGCCGCACATCACTGAAAACGTGTGTTGGCCATTCTTTGTGGTGTATTCCGTCATAATGACACCACCTTCTCCATGCGTTATTTTTAGTGAGCCTTCATCGGCGACATGCATTGCATCGGAAGGATTCGGTTTAACATACGTTGTGTAGGTCCCGCCATCTGACATGGATTGGTTGTCATACATGGTGTAGCCTTCTTTTTCTGAAGGTAAGGTCAGTTCGTAGTTAGGATCAATATCCGCTAAACGTTCTGAGTTATTCGTCGCACCAGGTTGATAGTTGTGAGCATTTGATTGTCCGTTAGCGAAAACAGACGCTGACACTAAAGATAGAATGACGACCGCTAAAATTGATTTTTTCATAATGAACTCCAGATATTCTAAGCAAAGATGTTGTAAGCAATAGTTTTTATGATTGAGTAAGAGAATGGGTTTATTTACCTAACTTTTTAGGATGTGAGGGCAATATCAGCCCTCACTGCAAATACCCTATTTGTTGTCGGTTCCTGCTCCTTCACCAGGCTCAGTTGGACGACTTACCGACTTGCGCTCAAGGTTGTGGTGAGCACGCACTCTATCCATGTATTCTTGCTTGGTGTTCATACCTTGCTTCATTGCTTCTGGTACTTGTTCAGCTGGGATCACGATGTCACGGTCGACTGGCCACTCAGTTAACAGCTCTGGGTGGTAGCCTTCTGGATAGTACAGTTTTGGATCCAACTCTAAATCACGAATCTCTTGTTCTTGTATGTCTTCACGGCTGTTTTTCGGCAGCGGGATTCTAAAGTCAGACCCATCGGCCATATCAAATTGTGGCGCTCGCGCATTCGGGAAATCAGGTAAAATACCTTCACGAACCCACGCATTATCTTTAGTCATGTTAACGACAATGCCATCTGGCGCACCGAAGTGGTAAGGCCCTTGCCAATGGTGGCGAACCTCTGCAACGGTTTCCTCATTGAGATATGGGTCGAATGTCATGTGCGTTGTCATGAACAAGCGCGGTTGTACTTCATTCGCCACATAACCCGCCGCGTACGCTGGTGTATGGTGAGTATCAACGGTGTAACGTGCTAAGAATGGCGGTACACCTTGAATAATCGAAGACACACCAAACGTTTCGGTTTGCAGCTCAGTAATGAACAAGTCTGCACCTTTTGCGTATTTCAAATCCAACTCTGTTGGGCGACCGTCTCCTGTCCAAACAAATGAAAGCACTCGGCCGTCATCTTGAGTCCAATTCAAGCGGTAACCAGACGCGCCATCTTTTGCGTGACTGCGTCGCCAGTGAATCACTTCCACATTGTCTTGGTCATAGATAACGCCACCGTCGTCGCGGAAATCAAACTCGTGAACCACAATGTCGTTGCCTGATGGGAACACATCAAATGCATCGGTGTGCCAGTTCAACATTTGTTGCATGCCTTCAATCATATGACGAGTGCCATATTCTGGAGTCGCACCACTCGGACCATAAATGTTAAGCGGCTTTTCCCAGCGACCATTCCAACCACCAAATTGATACAGGTAAGGTAACGAGCCGTAATGGTCTACGTGTAAGTGAGTAATGAAGATATGGTCGAGTTCATTCATCGCGACACCCGCCGCTACGTAGTTCGCAATTGATCCTTCACCTAAATCAAAGACAAAGTTAGAGCCGTTACCCAATTCGACGTATATCGAGGTGTTTGCCTGCCCCGGGCGAATCATTGGTGATGTCCCCATGAACGTGACACGCATTTCATCCGGTTGAACTTCTTCAGTGCGTGGGAACCAGTTGGCGCCCGACACCATGTGATCGCCATAAGGTGCAATGCCCTCAAACATCAGGCCTTCTTTCCAACCTGAATTGGTTTCTTTGCGATAGTCACCATTGTTTACACCGCCCATTAACACAGAAAGCACTTCTTCTTCTGAAGAATACAAGTTCCCCTTAGGTTGAGTGCTCAGATACTCTTCAAGGGTTTCACCCTCGTGATATTCAAATTTCTCGAGTTTTTGAATATCAGAGTTAGTTTGCTTGGTGTTGTATTGCATCATTGGGTCAGCAGCAAAAGCGGTGGTCGTGATGATCATTGCTGAAGAGATGATTGATAATTTTGCGAAAGTTCTCATAGTTTCACCTATCGGTCTGAGTATTTAGTAAATGAATGAAGTTCCTTCCTCACTCCGATACAAACAAGTTTATTAATAAACAGAACCTTGATATATAGTGTAAACTTTACTTAAAACCTCCATTTCATTTATGAGTTAATAACGACTCCACCATGATTTGGATGAGTGGCAATAAGAATAGAGGGAACTGAATTTGGACCTTAATCTACTGACGACATTTTTGGCCGTTTACAAACACAGCTCTATCACCGTGGCATCAGAGCAGCTCGATATTTCTCAACCCGCGGTAAGCGCGGCGATTAAGAGACTCGAAGGTGTCGTGGGCAAGGCTTTATTTGTGAGAGAAGGACGAGGTATCGCGCCTACTGGAGCAGCGGTATCACTCGCTAATAAGATAGAAGACCCATTGAACATCATTGGAACGGTTGAGCAGCAAAAGAATGACCTTAAAGTCTATTGCACAGAGAGCTTGCTTCATTTCGTTAGCCAGGTTGAAGGCGTAAGCTTTACGGAAGCGCCACTCGAAGAGGAAGAACTGTTTGATGCGCTTACTGCACAAAAAGTAGATATCGTCATTGATGTACTTTCGAGTAAGAAACACTCATTGATTGAAGAAACCATCGTCGATGAGGAGCCCGTGTGTCTGACTCGAATCAACCACCCTCGAATTGGTGAGACACTAAGTAAAGAAGAGTATTTCCAAGAGGAACATATTGCGCTCAAGATCAAACGCGCCAACATGAACACGGTCGAGTTTTTATCAGAGAGCGATATCGAGCCGAGAAAAGTCAGAATTGAAACCAGCTCAATTTCAAGCATGCTGATTTTGGCAAGCACGACAGATTATATCGCCGCTTCTACTCGCTCTTTTGCAGAAATGCTTGCACCAGCGCTTGGCTTACGCGTTCACCCTATCCCCATCAAATTAAGACCGATCACGTTTCGAATGCTCTATCACCGCCGCTACGCTAAAGACGAACAGCACATCAAAACCCGTGAAGCAATCAAATCAGCATTAAGGAAACATAAATGAAACTGAGGTTTTAACTAAAGTTAACCCTATTAATATAAATTCAGTTTAATCACATACTCTCTAGCAAGTTAATTCAATAGAACGACACTGGAGAATCCATGAAAAAACTTAACCTTATTGCTCTACCACTTACGTTACTCAGCAGCGCAGCGTTTGCGACTTCGACTCAAGTTTACATCGAACAAAACGTTGCCTCTAATGCTGCTGATAACGGTGTCTACACCACAGAAGCTGGCGCATTAATCGATACCTCAGAAAATGGACAAGTCTATATAGGTTTTGATGACCAGGGTTGGCTAGCCGCGGGTTACGGACACGACTTTCACATCAGCGAATCCTTCACGTTCAACCTATACGGTGAACTCGGTAAATGGGACAACGGTGAAGAGTTATTAATCGAAGGTATTATCGATTATCAAGTGAACGACAACTTCAATGTATTCGGTGGATTGGGATATAACCAGTCAGGGCAAGTACTCGAGAATGTAAGCGACACCACGATCAACACCAATAAGTTCATCGCCGGTGCGGGGTACTCACTCGCAGGCTGGGATTTAGCTTATCAATACACTCACGAAAACAGTGATGGATCCAATGGCGGGTTTACCCACAACGATGACAACGTAATCTTTCATCAAGGCGACTACCGTACCAATGAGCACGAAGTCGTTCTCTCTAAAAGCATCGACGACTGGACACCCTACGTGAAATACACCTACTTCAATACCAACGAAGGTGACCTTTACTTGAACGGCCAATCGATGGGCCCGATCGACAACGACAATATCATTACGCTTGGTTTGTCTTACGACTTCTAAACATCTCAGATTCAATTCTCATAGGCAGATGGATTTGCCCACCTTTCGAGGGCACTACTATGAAAATGACTCCTCAACGCAACAAAGCCATTAATATCGCTGCAGCGATCAGTATCGTTTTGTTTTCTGCGATTCCCACCTACGTAAGTGCTGATCACTTAGACCCCCATTATCTAGAGCCGAGTCATCTAGAAACCAGCTATCTAGACTCCTCCTCCGTCGAATTTATGACACCAGATTTTGATCAGGGGTATCTTAACGATGAGATTAAAGAAAACCTTATTCTGAAATAATTCTTCAACACATTACAAAACGTTATATAGCTCTTGTTTTCTATATAACTCTCATCTTCTTATAGAGCCGTGCTGAGTGATTAAGACTCCGTTCCTGAATCACTTTTTCTAGGCTGATGACATTCAAAACCGCAAATGCAGACGCTAAAAAAGACACCACACTCGTCAAAAAGTGTGGTGTCTTGGTTATTATTGCAAGGCTAATTAACTAACAATAGTTAAGATTAGTTGGCTGGACGCCAAACGCCCCATTTGTCATTTTCGTAAGTCGCTTTAGGGTTAGTACCACCTTGAACCCACCATTGTGCTTTCCATGACTGGTTCGAGTAAGTCACGACTTCGCCACCAAGGTAAGTCGCTGATGAGTCCCACGTACCTGGATCTGGCGTAGGGTCTGGGTCAGGAGTCGGATCAGGATCCGGCGTTGGATCTGGGTCTGGTGTTACGCCACCTTCATCAGCAATTACTTCAAAAGTGAAGGTTTCAAAACTGTCGCTTTCAATCGAGCTAGCCATAAACGATAAAGTTTCGTTTGCAGTGATGCCAGTGGTATCAACTACGATAGAAGCCGTGCCGTTATTTTGAATGCTTACAGAAGTACCTTGAGTTTGAGTCAATGTCGCCGCTTCGCTTGTTGCAATTACAACTTTGTCGCCAGCATTCACTACGTTGTCACTCTTCACTAGCTCGTAGATGTCGCCTTTTAATGGTTCAACACCACCGTCGCCACCATCAATCAGCGTTAACTGACCAGAAGCACGGCTATCTTTTGAGTTAAAGAAGTTACGTGAAGGATCGTTTTGGAAGTACATGTAGTGCTGCATTTCAGCGTGCCAATCACCAATGAAGATCGCGCCATCTTTAAACTCTTCGTGCCAGCCGTTAATCTCTGAAGCCAACAAGCGAGCCCAATCGTTAACGTTTGAAGCGTCGATAACGATGTCGAAGCTACGCGCGACTTCACCGTACTTGTTGATGATGTCGTACTTAACCGTATCACCAATTTCTGGCGTACCAAACTGGTCAGAAACAAACAGGTCGCCACGGACTAGATCAGGTTGAGGTGTAGGCTCTGGTGGAGGGGTTGTGCCACCCGCGATAGTGATGTCTGAACAGTTGTAGAAGCCTTCGCCCGCAGCATCATCACGTTGCCAACGAACGAATAGAATCGCATCGCCAGAACGGTCTGAAGGAATAGTGACATTAATGCGGTACTTGCTGCCATTAACCGGAACGTTACCCTCTTCTTGGATAAGATCTAAGTCTCCCCACGCTAGGCCTTTGCTTAGGTCCGCGTTTGGTTTCGTTAGGTAGAACTCCCAGAAAGAAGGGTTGTGTGGCGCTGTCGCATTGAATACATATTCAAACGTACCAGTATTTAGCTCGGTACGAGTCCAACCAGTATGAGGCGCACCCATGCCGCGTTTTTGCGAATCGTTGGCATAACATAACGTGCCGTCAGGAATCGCCGCTTTTACAGCATTGATATTATTGAAATCTTGGACATTTTTCGCGTACTCGTTACGTTGAACAAACGGGTATGAACCCGAAATGTCTTTTGCTTGAGCACACGCAGCATTAGGTGGTGTACCCGACCAAATCCCGCCTTGCTCGTAACACGTGTTCTGACGCGCGCTTGGAAACTCAGACCAACCATGAGCATTTGCCACTGACGGCACACTCGATAGCATAGCCATACCCACTGCTATTTTTAGAATATTATTATTTATTGTTGTCACTTTCCCACTCTCTATTATTTTACCCTAAACACAAAACCAATTGGTTACTAACCAACCAGCACCGTAATTCGAAGGTTTATAGTTTCCGACTTAAAGAACAACGAAAAATATATACGTCAATTTTATCAATAACAGCGGGTTTTATATTAATAGGAATCAGCATCACACAACTCAAACAAATGCGTTGTAGATAGATGATATTGGTTCGAATTATCAATTTTTACCGACAAAAATTACGCATTCCCTAAGAAAATAGATCGCTAGGAAGGTATTTTTTCATTGAATTAATTGGAGTGAAACGCTCGCATAAATAATGATATTGAGTGCTTTTTATCATCATTATTATTACGTTGTTGAGACTGCTGTAAAGTCGCTAAGCTATTGAGCGTATACGTTTATAAATGGATAAATCATTAAACGTTAATTTGAACGAGCTAAACTAATAGCGGCTATTCATGCCAAATCGATTCGACATATCATCGTCCATACGACCGCCCTTCCAACCGCCACCGCCCAACAAATTAAGTACATCACGCGCGTTATATTCCTCACCACCGAAGAAGTCATTAGACACATTATTACGCAGCAATTGAATGGCTGGAGCAATTTCAGCAGCAAGGTCTTGTGGATCAGCAAACAATGCTAAGGCAACCAGTTGTTGGCGCTTACTTAATTCACATGAACTCGTTTCTACTTGCCCAATAGAGAAAAAGTCACTGCTTCCGTACGCTTTCACCAACTTTGCAGAAAGTGATTTGATTACTTTCTTGATTCGTCGTCGTTGAATATATCTAAACATATAGATTGCCTTGTATTGATGAGCTTAAGTTAACCAAACAGCAGATAAGTTTGATTGTCGACCGAGATGCTTTTTACTTGCGTGTTAAATACGGATTCTAGCTGTTCAGGCACAAGCACTTGCTCTGCACTGCCAGATGCTTGTAGTACGCCCTTTTCGAGCAGCAGTACTTGGTCGGCATGCCTCAAGGTTCGGTTCAGGTCGTGGTTAGCCATAATAACCGCAATGCCCTTCTCAGCCACTCGTTCGATAAGCTTGTACAACAAGGCTTCTTGAGCAATATCCAACGGAGCTGCGGGTTCGTCGAGGATCAGCAGCTTCGCGTATGGGTTAAGTGTCGGCCAAATTTGCAGGCACATTCCCGCCAAACGTACGCGTTGCCATTCACCACCAGACAGTGTCTGAATTGAGCGATGAAGTTTGTCTGCAATGTCTAGCATCTGGCTGATTTCTTCCAAAGCTGCGTTGATTTCAGCATCAAGGCCGTGTGAGGAGCCTGGCAGTGACAATGCAAGATATTGGAACACTTCTAAGTTGAAGGCTGGCCTTGCGCTTTGGCACAAGTAAGCGCGATGCAATGATAAATCTTGTAAAGACAGCTCCGACAAATCCTGCCCGTCGATCTTTATATCGCCTTTGTAACCATCACCAATTCCAGATATCGCTTCGAGCAAGGTACTTTTACCGCTGCCATTAGGGCCGATAACGTGAGTCACCTGCCCTTGCTTGAGCTCAAATGATAGTGGTAATAAACGAGCGCCGACGCTCAGGCTCTTAATTTGAATCATGATTTTTAATTAACATCCAAATGAAGATAGGCGCACCGATACTGGTGGTCATCACACCCAAAGGCAGCTCTGCGGAATCTAATAAGGTTCTTGCACAGATATCAGCAAACACCAACAACGCAGCGCCAGCAACGGCAGACAAAGGAAGAAGGTATTTGTTATCAGTACCAATCGCTAAACGCAACAAGTGTGGCACAACCAAGCCAACAAAGCTGATCACGCCACCTAAAGCTACCGCGCAGCCGACTAAAATAGACACGGCGAAAATTAGACGCCAGCGCAATCTCGGTACGTTTACGCCTAACTGTGCGGCATGCGTTTCGCCAATCATTAACTTATCTAGCTTACTACCTTGCAGGCACAGCCAAATAATCACGGGGATCATCACCAACGTGAGCGAGTGTTGATACCAAGTGACGCCACCTAAGCTGCCCATCAGCCAATACATCAATAAGCGTAGACTTAAGTCATCACTAAAATAGAACGCCCATGTCACCATCGCGCCAGAAAGAATGCCTAACGCGACACCCACTAGCAGTAATTTAGCCGTGGTGAGTCGCATGGTTTTTACCATGCTCACTAGAATCACGGTAAAACAAAGTGACCCTAAAACGGCGGCAATCATGAACAGTTCTGGGGTAGGAGCAAACGGCAAGAAGAACAGTACGATAACCATCGCCAAGCTTGCACCACCAGAAATGCCGAGCACACCGGGCTCTGCTAATACGTTACCCAATAAGACTTGTAAACTTGCGCCAGATACGGCTAACCCTGCCCCGATAGCAATAGCCGCCAATAGTCGAGGTAAGCGTAAATCAACCAGTAGTTTTTGTTCTAACGTGGACAATGTGCCCAGAGGGGAAATGAAAAGATCGCCAACCATTAGGTAAATCGCACTCAGCGCGACAAGCAGTGCTGCCATCAGATAAATGGCTCTAGTCCATTTGCGCTGTTTTTGGTGAAGAAGTTGTTGGAAATCCATATCAAGCTACTTTGAAAATGTTCGCGTAACCTTACCTGTATCCCCAAATAAACTCAAGGCTCACACCGTAATGTGAACCTTGATATTTCAACCAGTTGAGCGGTTGTTTTCGTCGTTTAAACCCGAGTCGATATTAATCGTACACAAGCTGACCATGGTCGAATCGCGTTTCAACTTCACACACCATTAAGGCTGCTCGTTGACCGATAGCAACATTACGATTAGGGAACACCACCGCTTCGTTTTCATTCTTAGCCATTAACGGTTTATCACCATCATGACCGAATACTTCACCGTGCTTGAACGCGGTAAAGTTCTCTACAGAATCTGAGAACATGAAATCGAAGTCATCATGTAAACGAACAATGGTTCTGCTCACGCGATAAGTGATGGTTCGCTTAGGTAAATGCTCTGGCTCAACTTCAGCAATCAAGTTACGCATCGCCAAGTCAAAAGCCGTTAGCTTATCAAGTTGGTTCTCACCAATTCTCGCGACCTGCCCTAGTTCCATTGTCAGTGCTTGCGCTTCGAAGTTTTCAGCACTGTACCAACTGAATGTACTGGTTGGCGCATTTGACAACAACACTGCTTCCACGTGCGCACTGTTAATGAAATCAAACAGCTCTTTACTGCGTACTTCGTGGCGAACTTTAGGGCTCACTGCAAACGAGTAATGCTTAGATAAACGGATTGCACAGTGCAAATCTAGATGCCAACGAGTGGCAGGTTCCGTTTCTTTGTAAAACTCAGTCACCAAGAACTTCAAGTTCTTCGCGATATCCACTTCTCGATTGCTCTCGTACTGCTTTTCATCAAACAGACGATTCATGTTCACATCAAGAAAACGAGTATGCGCGTTAGTGGCTTCTGGGTGAGCTATGATAAACAAGCATCTCGCGTTTACTACTTGGAAACCTGTTTCAATATCCTCAATGAGCTTATCGATCAGCTCCATTGGTGAAGTTTCGTCGCCATGAACACCGGTTGAAAAAATGATGTTCTTGGTTTCAGAATTAAAATCCGCGGGAATCACTTCCAAGACACCGCGTTGATGAAGCTTAATTTGAACACCGTTACTCAGTACGGTCTGTCCTGCAAACACTTCTTGCTCAAGATCTAGGCTGTCAAAAAGAAATGATTGGCGAAAGAGGGTCTTCGTCATGCGCTACTCCTTAATTGCACGGCCGTATGTTAATAAATTGTACATAGAAATTGTGTTGCTAGGATCGCACTTATCAACAGAAACTCCGTTATCACTCACAAATACTACCCATATATTTTTATATTACCTGCTGACTTTACTAACCGACATCTGTTCCAAATAACTTTCTCTATTTAAAGAGACTTTTGGTTGTTTCGGCTTATCTCAGGTTATGCCAGCAAGATAAGAGCCACGTAAGCTAACACAGCTCTTACCTGCTATGAACAGATTGAGATCAATTAATCTTCCTGATCGAGCAATCTTTCAAATTCATCGATTTGAACTTTGACCATGTCGATGCTTTGTTGCCAAAAATCAGCTTGAGTCAGGTCCATTCCTAAGTGCTTTTGAACGACTTCTTCCGCCATCATGCTGCCCGTATCACGAAGCAACGAAACGTAATCGCCGTAGAATTGCTCACCTTTCGCATCGCGCTGAGCGTAAACACCTTTACTGAACAGGTAACCGAACAAGTATGGGTAGTTGTAGAAGCTTACTTGAGAGATGCTGAAATGCAGTTTGCTCGCCCAGAAGTAAGGGTCAGCTTCTGTCATTGCATCGCCATACCACTCTTTCCAAGTCGTTTCCATCAAGTCACACAGCTGCTGAGCCGTTAGCTCGCCTTTTTCACGCTGCTCGTAGAAGGCTTTTTCGAATTCGAAACGCACTGGAATGTTCACCATTAAAGCGAGTGAAGAAGACAACTCTTCCCATAACATCTCAAGTTTCTCGTTACGTGTTTGAGCTTGCGTTAACAAGTGATCACGAACGATGTTTTCAGCAAAGATAGAAGCGGTTTCTGCTAGCGTCATTGGGTAGCGTGTTTGACACAACGGCATGTCTTTCATTACCCAGTTGTGGAACGCATGGCCTAGCTCGTGTGCCAATGTCATTAAGTCAGAGCGGCTGCCGCTCCATGTCATGAACACAAGCGGTGTGCGTGTCGCGGCAAACTTAGTACAGTAAGCACCTAAACGCTTGTTGGCTGCTGGTGCGGCATCAATCCAACCATTCTCAACCATCAAAGCAACGAAGTCAGCCATCTCTGGGTTCACTTCAGCGAAGGCAGTTTTGATCACTTCAATCGCTTCATCAAATGGATAAACCTTAGATTCAGCGTCACCAAGCGGCGGCATCGCAGCTAAGTGGTTCCATGGCTTCATTTCATCTAAGCCATGAACTCTTGCCATCAACAGACCCGCTTTCTGGCCTACTGCGCGATTAGCTTTCGCCACAGACATCATGGTGTCTAGCGTTTCAGGCACAATTCGGCTGCCGTGCAAGCTTGGATCTAAGAAATGTACATCTGAGATTTTCGAACGCTTTTTGTTTTCAGTCAGGCGCCAACCTGCAAGCGCATTTAGAATCGAAGCAAATGACTCTTGGTGTGTCTTCATTGCACCTTGAACAGCGCGCCATGCAGGCTCTTGTTTGTCGAATTCGCTGCCGTACAACAAGCTCGCCGCTTGTGAGAAACCAAGCGCTTCTTCTTCACCATCAAGTTTTAGCGACAGTTTCAAAGAGCCCGTTAGGTTGTCGTATAAACGACCCCATGCATCACGGCCATCCACTTTCATTGCTGCTAACAGCTGTTCTTCAGCCACACTGAGTCGGCTGCTTGAAAGCTTACGTGAACTCTCAATCGCGAAGCGTTGGCCTGCAACATCTGCACTCTCGTGTTCTAAAACCGCATCAATAAACTCTGGTTCAGCGTGAATCAGCGTGTCTTCATAAGGGCTAAACGCTTGAGACATTTCAGAGTTAAGCTTTGCAACACGGCCAAGCAACGCTTTGGCTTCTGTGTGGGTCGCGTCGACCGATGCGTGGCAATTAGCGAAGGTGTTGATTGTACTCAGTAACGTGCCTGCCGCTTCTGAAGTATGAATCGCGTTTTGCATCGCTAGAATGATATGACGCTTTTCAACGTGTAGGTTCAACAGCTCAATGCACTGCTGAATGAGTTCAATGTCCTGTTCGATTTTTGCATCATTAAGATCGCTATAAGCAATGCTTAGATCCCAACTTGGTGTTGTCATGACTAAATTCCTTTCACGTAGGTAGTAATACCAATCAGGTATAGCGGCTGTGAACGCCGCTTTATACTTCTATTTATATTTCTGTTTCTATTTACAGATCTAAAAGATTGTTAATTCTTAAACTGTGTTTTTTGAACACTCAGAGAACAGGTATCCCTATCGATTTAACGCTGATAAAGCTCTGCGCAAACTGAGTGATTTGAATATGCGTTATCGATGCGTTTTCTATCGATAACTTCGAGTACAAACTCGGGTTTTTCCAATCAATATTAAGGCAGTGCGCTAGCAGTATGCGAATCACACCACCATGAGTAACCAACAATATATTGTCACTTGAATCATTCAAAAGTTGCGACCAAGCTTGAGTTACTCTGTCGTGGAAGCTCTGTAAACTTTCTGCGCCAGTTAATTGATGATTAGCAGGGTCTTTCCAAAAGGTTTCTAACATTCCCCACTTGTCTTCAAGTTCATCAAATGGGACACCATCTACTTCACCGAAGTTCATTTCCTGAAAACCCGATGCAACTGATAAAGGCACAGACATACGCTCTGCAAACAAGCTCGCGAGATCACCACATCGTCTTAATGGAGAGCTAACTACGCTATCAAAGGTAATGTATTGTGTAGTTAGTGCCTCACATATCTGTTCTTGAAGATCAGAGTTGACCAGCACATCAGATAAACCATTGAGCGCAGCTTTTCCTTGGACTTTGCCATGTCTTAACAAATAGATGTTTTTGGTTGTTCCATTGACCATGTGTGCGACCTAGCCTTGAATATCAAGCAAGTGATTAGATGGTTTTAAGTGCAGCGGCAATCCGGCAGCAACCAGCGTGACGCGCTCAACGACGCGAGCTAGCGCTTGGTTCATTCGTCCTGCATTGTCCACAAACAAGCGAGACACTTTACCCAGCGGCACCACACCTAAACCGACTTCGTTAGAGACCATGATAATTTGCGCCGGACTTTGCTCGACGCTTTTGATCAATACTTCAACCACGGCTTCAACCTGTTCATTAGTTGCGTCATCACCCAGTTCAAAGATGATGTTGTTCAACCACAAGGTTAGGCAATCAATCAATACCACATCTTCTTTCTCAAAAGACTGCAGTTTTTCGGCTAATTCGACGGGTACTTCATGCTCAATCCACTGCTCGCCACGACGTTGTTGATGGTGCGCGATTCGTTCTCGCATTTCATCATCAAGATATGTCGCTGTCGCAATATAATTGAGGCGTCCATTTGAACATGCTTCAAGCGCACATAATGCTTGTTGCTCTGCAAAACTTGACTTGCCAGAACGAGCGCCGCCCAATACCAGATGGCTGTTTCGCTGTCTTGCTTGATTAGTTTGATTCGTGTTTGTCATAGGAAGCCGTTATAGAAAGTCATTGTAAAATGCAGTAATGAATACAAGGTAAGTCAGCAACTCCATTAACTGTTGAGCCGCACCCAAGCAATCGCCAGTAAAACCGCCAATTCGAGCCATTAACCACTTTTTGAATCCGGTTCTGAACAGATAAGCGACGACAGATAAAACCAAAGCGAATTCAAGACCAAACCACAGGCTAGGCAGCACGCCTACAAGCAATAAGAAGACAAGTTCGCCTTTGGTTTGCTTGTTGGCCAATGGTTTACTTTTACTGGTATCTAAATCACTGACATAAGGCATGTCGTAAATTAGCGATGCAGCAATCGCGCGGCTAAAGGTATAACTGGTCACGATTACCATAAACAGTCCCGTCATGCTTATGAGTTCATTCAACAGCACCCACTTGCCAAGCAGAGCCATAATCAGAGCAGACGCACCATAAGTACCGATTCGACTGTCTTTCATGATGGTCAAACGGCGTTCTAGGGTCATGCCGCCACCAATGCCATCGGCCATATCAGTCAAACCATCTTCATGGAATGCGCCAGTGAGCATCAGGCTAAAACTCATCATCAAAAAGATCGCTACTGCACTCGGCAGTACCACATCAAGTAGCAAGAACACACCGCCACACAGAACACCAAGCAACAAACCAACCGTTGAAAAGTAGCGACCAGAACGGTTCATTCGCTCTGTAGAATAGGGCGTGTTTTTCGGCATTGGCAAGCGAGAAAAGAAACCCATCGCCAGCGCAAACAGCTCCCACTGGTAAGTGACTCGATCTCTCAACGATCTTTCTGGTACATCACTCATTAAACAGTGACTCCGGCACTTTCGAAACTTGCCATGTTGTTGTAGAACTCGGCTGCCGCACGAATAATTGGCATAGCTAGCGCAGCACCTGTGCCCTCGCCTAATCTCAATCCAAGATCGAGCAGTGGCTCAGCGTCGAGCAGCTCTAACAGAATTTTGTGTCCTGACTCTTCAGAGCGATGGGCGAAGATCATATAGTCTCGGCAACTCGGTTCAATTAAAGTCGCGACATACGCCGCAACCGACACGATAAAGCCATCGACTAATACTGGGGTTTTGTTTTGGTAAGCGCCAAGGAAAGTACCGACCATTTGAACGATTTCATAGCCACCGACTTGTGCGAGTACCTCTTTAATATCTTTAACTTCATTCGCATCTAAACCTTTGCAACGCGCGACACCTTGCTCAACCACAGCCACTTTACGTGCAAGCTGTTCATTGTTGATGCCAGTGCCTAGGCCAACACACTCCGCTGCAGCACGATTCGCTAATGCACTTAAGATCGCTGATGCGCTGCTGGTATTTCCGATACCCATTTCACCAAACATGATGATATTGGTGCCATTCGAAATGGTTTTAGATACAAGCTCAGTACCCAGTTCAATCCCACGTTCAACCGTTTCTAAACTCATTGCCGCTTCATTGGCAAAGTTATTGGTTCGCGTACCCAAACGCTGAGAGATCAACATGTCACTGTCTGATTCCACAGGCAACAATATCCCCGTGTCGACTACCGTGATATCGATATTATTCACCGCACAGAAGCAATTGATCGCCGCGCCATCGCTTAAGAAGTTCAACACCATCTGTTGTGTTACCGCGCTTGGAGCAATACTCACGCCTTCGTCAGCAATGCCATGGTCGCCAGCAAAAATAATGATACTTGGCTTATTCAATTCGATGTGTTCAACCGCAGCTTCTTTGCCTTGGCTCTGAATCAAAGCCAGTTGATGTGCGACTTTTTCTAGTAAGCCAAGTACGCCAAGTGGCTTGGTTTTTTGGTCAATTCGGTGTTGGATGTACTGCGAGTATTGGGTATCTAACATAGTTTTTAAAAACGCTTATTCTGGGTACGTTGATATAGGGCTGCTACTTAGGTATTGCTACTTAGGGCGTGCGACAGAAAACACATTGGAAAGCGTCGCGTATTCACCGCCACCCAATCGAGATAAAGGATCAAGTGCTAGTGCATCAATCTTCAAGCGTTCGCTCTCTTTATCGATCACACCTTCAGAGATATACACCTGTTCAACTTGAGCAAAAATAAGGCTTTGCGGTACCTCACCGACTTCTTTTACTTCGTACAAGGTGCATCCAAAAGCGACCGCGCACTCTTTCAATCTCGGTAAAGAGAAGCCTTCAAATTCAACCAGATCAATGTTATTCGCGGTGACTTCCGAATCACCATGTTCAAGGGTAGCTGCTGTCGCCGTCATGGTTTCGGCAGAACTTGAAGAAGCAATGTGAATCACTAGCTTACCCGTTTCTAGGGCATTACGAGTGGTATCTTTGATTTCGCCGGACGGCTTCTTCCCAACCGATAACATCAGTAACGGCGGATTACTAGAAACAGGCGTGAAATAAGAGAAAGGCGCGAGGTTGTACTCTTGGTCAGAAGATTCCGTCAATGCCCACGCAATCGGGCGAGGAACAACGGTTTGTGTCATCAGGTGATAAATCTGAGTGGGAGCAAGAGTATCAAGCTTGAGGTTCATAGCACGTCCTTGGTCTATGTGAATTACGACTCAGTTTACGTGTTAAGCAAGGCTGTATCTATGGCTATGTGGCAGAAACCGCAGAGAGTGTTCTTAATTTAAACAGATCACACTGGTTTTTTCTCAGATTGACAGTCAAATTGACGAACCCTAAAACACAAATAATACTGATAATAGATTTATCAATAACTTACATTTTGGCATCGTTTATGCCTTATCTAAATTACTTATTAATCTCTCCATTGATAAGTACCCATACAGTGAATGCCCACAACACTGACGCTACACGAAGAAAGACAATCGATTGAAAGACAAAACAGAACAACGATTTAGGAGGTGTAATGATTCCAAATTCAAGTAAAAGAAAACCAAATAAATCAAGTAAGAAAGCTAGCAAAAAGGTAAGGAAAATCCCACTGTCCTTTACCTAGTAAGAAGCAAGAAAAGTAACAAAGCCCGTCGCCCAGCGGGATTTGTTATGTTTAACGCCTAACTTAAGTTTCAAACCGCATTTATCTTTCCCACCGCCATTATGTTTCATATCGTACTTATGCTTCAGACCGTACTTATGCGTCGAGCCAAACTAAATCATCTCTTTTTCCATAAACAGGCGACTCCCCACATACTACTGACCACTCGTTTAACAAACTTTTATTCGCTTAAAATTCAAACACTGTTTATATTAAACAAGCACTTGTGGAGTGAAGAAGGGATTAAAATGAGCATTTCTGGAGACAAAACATCGGTCGTGGTGGCTGGTGCAACCGGGTTAATTGGTCATCATGTGATGAAGTTGCTCATCGATGAACCCGCCGTTGATCATATCTATGCCCTATCTCGCCGAGCGTTAGATTCACAGTTTGATTCCAACAAGCTCCACACACTCATTCACAGCGACCTGCAAGTTACCAGTTGGGATGACACGAATGCGACGCCTAATCTTGGCGTTATCTGCTTAGGTACGACTAAGAAAAAGGCAGGATCAAAAGAAGCGCTTCGCAAAATCGATGTGGAACTGGTTAGCCAAGTCGCACAGTCGATGAAGTTTCTTGGGGTTCAACGCGTAGCGGTCGTTTCTAGCTATGGCGCTTCACCAGATTCCTATTCGCACTACCTTCGCTGTAAAGGACAAATGGAACAAAATTTAAAACGTATTGGCTTCAAGCAGCTTTTCATCGCACGCCCTGGGCCTCTGGTGGGTGAGCGTGATGAACCTAGAGCTGATGAAAAACTCCTGCAAAGTGTCTTTCCTCTGCTGTCTCCATTTATGCTTGGTAAGTTCAAAAACCTACGCCCTATTCAGTCGGAAGACGTAGCCAAAGCAATGTTGTTCCGGTTATTCGAAAATAATTTCCAAAATATCGAAATTTACTCGTCAAGTGACATGCTCAATTTATTGGCAAAATATCGCTAAAAAGCTCACCTATTCATCACAATGTTGAATATCCACCCATCCTATTGAGTGGATATTACTAATCGTTCTAATAAATTACTTTTCCTTATTTTACGTTTTGTTACAGGTCGCTACTGTAGCTAACAGTATTTGCGCCCATATATCTAAGCGCCCTATCGATTTAAAGAGATTCATAAGGAAAACAAATGTCATTTTCAGCTATCGCTGCCTTAGCGGTATTCACTGGTATCCTCTTTTTTCTCTACGGACAGCAGAAAAAAGAAAACACACTTTCTCGGCTCGTTTTACTCGGTTTAGTATTTGGTAGCGCATTTGGTCTTGGTCTACAGCTGTTATTTGGTGAAGGCAATCCGGTCATCAACGAAACACTAGACTGGGTAAATATTGTTGGCCGTGGTTATGTTGGCCTACTGAAAATGGTGATCATGCCATTAGTATTGGTTTCAATGATTGCAGCAGTAGTGAAGCTTGAAAAAGGCGGCTCACTGGGCAAGATTTCTGGTATCACCATTTCTGTACTGTTAGCAACAACCGCGATTTCTGCGATTGTTGGTATTGTTGTAACGCAAGCATTCGGCCTGTCTGCTGAAGGTTTAACAGAAGGCGCTCGCGAAACAGCACGTATCGCAACACTTGAAAGCCGCATCGGTAGCGTTTCAGACCTAACAATTCCACAAATGCTGATCAGCTTTATTCCGACTAACCCATTTGCAGACCTAACGGGGGCTCGCTCTACGTCTATCATCGCGGTTGTTATCTTTGGTGTGCTAACGGGCATCGCTGCTCGTAAAGTGATGGCAGAGAAAGAAGAACTAGAATCTCCAATCCGTACTTTCGTTGAAGCGTCACAATCTATCGTTATGCGCTTAGTTAAGATGATCATGGCACTAACGCCATACGGCATCGCAGCGTTAATGGCGAAGGTAGTTGCAACATCAAGTGCTTCTGACATCCTCAGCCTACTGGGTTTCATCGTTGCATCTTACGTTGCGATTCTACTGATGTTCGTCGTACACGGTGTGTTGGTTTCTTTTGTTGGTGTAAACCCGAAAGAGTACTTCCAAAAGATCTGGCCTGTACTGACGTTCGCTTTCACGTCTCGTAGTTCTGCAGCAACAATTCCACTGAACGTTGAAGCTCAAATCACTAAGCTAAACGTGCCACCAGCGATTGCTAACCTGTCTGCCTCTTTCGGTGCGACGATTGGTCAAAACGGTTGTGCGGGTATCTACCCTGCAATGCTAGCAGTCATGGTTGCGCCTACAGTTGGCATCGACCCAATGGACATCAACTTCATTCTGTCTCTGATTGCTATTATCACAGTGAGCTCATTCGGTATTGCTGGCGTAGGTGGCGGTGCAACGTTCGCGGCGCTTATCGTACTTCCTGCTATGGGCCTTCCTGTAACGATTGCAGCACTGCTTATCTCTATCGAGCCACTTATCGATATGGCACGTACGGCGCTTAACGTATCTGGTGCTATGACAGCCGGTACGATCACAAGCCGCCTATTGGGTAAGAAAGACAAGCAACAAGATCTGGAACAAGCGAACGCTTAATGGGTTCGATTGATTCAATCACTTGGGTCTCTTAAGCAAAAAAACCGATGCACATGCATCGGTTTTTTATTATCTGTTACTTCCAATTACCATTACTTCACAAGCAACAGCACTTAGAGCACAAGTTGAATCACTTTCTCAGCAAGTGCTTCATCGTCCTCTTCACTCAATCCGCTGATACCAATCGCGCCAATCACCTGCCCATTTAATTCAATGGGAACACCGCCTTTAAAGCCAGTGATCTTTGGGTCAGTCCAGTAACTTAAGTCTTTACCAGTTTCTCTCGCCCAAGCACCTAAGTTACCGCTTGGCTGTCTATCTCTTGCAGATGTATAAGCTTTGTTCTGTGCTAACAATCCGGCTTGAACACTCACATTATCCATGCGAATAAACGCCAGTAACTCACCGTGCGTATCACACACGCTCACCGCGATTGCTTGCTGATTGCGCTCAGCAATATCGAGAGCATTAAACACCAATTGTTGCGCGATCTTTTGATTCAACATATTCATTCCTTATGGCAGAGCTTGACCACGTGAGTACACGTATAGGTTGTACCACTCTTCACGCGACAGATTTATCTGAGTCGCTACCGCTGAAGCTTTGATTCGCTCTAGATTTGTGGTGCCAATAACAGGCTGAATACTTGCGGGATGACGAAGCAAAAAGGCCAACACAATCGCTTCACTTTCTACCCCATATTGGTTCGCTAACTGAGCCACGTAGTGTGCCGTCTTTTTCACGTGTTCATGTTCTGAATACAAACCTTGCTCAGCAAATCGGCCTTGTGCCAAACAGCCCCAAGCTTGCAGTTGGATGTTATTCATTTGGCAATGTTCTAGTGTGCCAGCGGCGAAATCTGATTGATGGTGCCCTTGCGAGTTAATCATCACCCCATCGTTCAACCAATCCAGTTTGGCTAAGCTCATCTCAACTTGATTCGCGACAACGGGCTGCCCAAGTGCAGATTGCAGGTACTGAATTTGATGACTGTTCATGTTCGACACACCAAAGAAATCGACCTTACCCTTCGCTTTTAAGTGCTCTAACGCTCTTGCCAGGTCATCGAGTTCCATCAAAGGATCAGGGCGATGTAATAACAGCACATCTAGCTTTTCAGTATTCAATCGGTTGAGAATACTGTCTACCGATTGGCTTACCCAATCAGCCGAGAAATCATAACGACCAACATTCCCCCCACCTTCAAAACGAATCCCACACTTAGATTGAATGAACATCTGCTCTCGCAGTTCAGGCGCTTGTTGTAATGCTTGACCAAAGGCTTGCTCAGCTTTGCTGAAGGTATAGATGTCCGCATGGTCGAATAAATTAATACCCGATTCTAATGCTGTGTCGATTACGTTTCGTGTTTGAGCAACATCCGCACTCGTCACTGGATTATCATTCCAACCACCACCTAACCCCATGCAGCCATAGGCAACTTGCCCAACATTCGGCAGATAGTTTGATAATGGGATACTCTTTTTGTCATTCGTTTTGTTTGTAGATTCAGTGCTGTTCGTCATGTCGATTCTCGCTTAGAAGATTTGCTGACCAGAAATATGCCTCTATCATATTGTTCTTTTTAAAAAACAGAATATGCTAGTTACGAAATGATTGTTTGATATGACGAACAATAGATTGGTAGGAACGCGCGAATGAACGAACACAAAAGAATAGAACGACTGATCCTGTTTGTAGAACTTGCTCAACAACTTAACTTTACCAAGGCAGCCGAAAAGCTCGGTATCTCTAAGAGCTACCTTTCTGAGCAGATCAAACGTTTAGAGAATGATTTACAGTGCCCGCTTTTGGTCAGAACCACGCGCAGTGTTCGTTTAACCCAAGAAGGCGAACGCGCGTTGCAACAAGGCTTAACGATTCGCTCGCAAGTTTTACAGCTTGAACGCAGTGTTTCTGAGCAACACGACATCGTAAAAGGTCTATTGCGCCTCACCGCACCAAAGATGTTTACTGAGGTATATCTATTCGATATCTGCCAACAGTTTAGGCAACAATATCCAGAAATCCGCTTTGAGATAAACAGCAGCTACACCAACTTTAATCTCAATCAAGATGATATCGATATCGCGTTTCGTGCCACCAACACGCCACCTGACAACATGGTGGCGAAACACTTGATTAGCTATCAGCATGATTTAGTCGCAACTCCCAGTTATCTTGACCAATTTGGCCGCCCAACCAATGTGAGTGACTTAAGTGATCATCAATGCTTAGCAACGCTGCACCAAACCGAGTGGCCTTTAAAATCGGCAAATATTGATGTGTCCGGTTGGCTTTCAAGCAATGACAACCACTTGCTCAAACAACAAGCTATGGCAGGCAGTGGCATCATCCGTATTGCAAGTTACTACGTTGCGAAAGAGGTCGAGCTTGGAGAGTTAGAGCAAGTGCTGCCTGATGAATGTCTGCAACAAGGCAACAGTATTTACCTTTTCTATCCGCAAGTTATTTATCCGGCAAAGAAACACCAAGTGTTCGTTAAATTTGTTCAGAATTACTTTGAAAGCTTAAGTCGATAAAATGATGCACAGCTCACTAGGGCTTGTTGGTTTCATCTGGCCAACATATTCGTCGTAGCGAGCTCTACTTCAACCTCTTCGGCTGAATGTGATACCAGTGAAAGTCGACTATATGGCCGATCTACTTTCAAGCCTACTCGTCCTAGTTCTTTTATTTTTTCTTGCTCTTACATTTACATTAATACCTAAACATTCACTCTACGAATCGTTTTTCATTGACTTAAAAATGAAATCATAACGACACACTAATTTGCGTAACTTAGGGTGCAAATAGGCAATCAGATTACAGTGCCTATCAGGAGGATGTATGAAACCAAATCGATCTACGGTACTCACTGGACATGTAAAACACTGCCCATGCTGCTCTACCGAACTGGTCATCAAAGACCACATTCACGTTTGCCCGCGCAATGAAATTGGCGACTGTTACTTCGATGGCTATGACCAACACGAACAGCGCGTTAATACCGATTTTATCGATCATGCAAGTGCCAATGATAGCCTTGTTTACGGAATGTCAGAACACTAAGCTTTATTCAAGATTTGTTGAAGTCATTTCGCGCCAAAAAAAATGCAGCGCCAATCGAGTGATTGTTCGCTGCATTCTTAGATCCTGTAAACTTAGCTAACCATTAAAATGGAGCTAGGTAAAACGGATTACCACATTAGATCATCTGGGATCACGAAGTCTTTGTACGGGTCATCTTCGTCTACTTCGTCTGTGCTACCTGCCTGCGTATCAACGATAGATTCTTCGTCGCGCATAGCAATCTTGTTCGCTACTGCTGTTGGAATAACAACATAGCTCTCGCCTTGACGAGCAATACTTAGAATGCCTTTACTTAGTTGCTTTTGAGTCAGCTCTTCTACGTAAAGATATTTAACTAGCGTACCGTCGGTGAAGTTGTATTTGATCTCACCGTTCTTCTGTTCGATCTTGTTCATCTCAATCAGTTGCTTCACTTGAGCTTTAATTTCTTTGCTCAACTGTTGTTCTTTCAACTGTTGGTTTAGCTCTTTGTCTTTCGCTTGCTGCGCCAGTTTAGTTTCTTCAGCTGCCGCTTTTGCTTCACGAGACTGAACGCGAGACTTTTTAGAGCCTTTCTTCGCCTTCTTTAATTTTTTCTCATTTACCAAGCCAGCTTTAAGCATCTGCTCTTGGAGTGTTAACTTTGCCATGACTTTCCCAGTTCAGGATTAAAAACGGCACTATCATACCTGTTTTTGAGGTTTCTGTTTACTGAACAAGAGTAAATTAAAGAACAATCGCAAAATTTATGCTGATAGCTCTAAGCTGTGTCCATATTCCCTTCTTGTTGCTCACAACCTCCACTTTACCGCGACACACAGTTTTCACTTAAGCACGCCAATATTGGCTGTTCCACCGACTCGAAAGCATTAACTGACCCTATTATTCGCGCGCGTACCACTTATCATTCCGATAAGACAATATGTTAATTTTCAATGGTTAATCAATTTTATAAAACCTTGGCATATATCTCATATTTGAATAAATGCCATAGAGTTATAACTCCAATGTCATAACTCTTGACTACGTTATTCTAGACATCAATCAATAAGGATAACGTAAACGATGAAAACTCAATGGACTTGGTTAGCTGCACTTGTGGCATCCACATCAATCGCTTCGACCTCTGCGATCGCAGACACCGACGTGTATCTCACCAATAACACCAATCAAGTGATGACCATTCAAGCCAACCACACTGGTACCGACCTGCTTCAACTCGGTGATGAGTGGCAACAGCATGTTGAACAGATTGGTCCTTGGGAGACGAAGAAGCTGATCAGTTTCAACCGCTGGACTGGTGTGAAATCTGGGAAGACCTATGAGTTTGACACTGTGGTATCAAACGCTGTGGGCGAAAGTGTCACGCTCAACCAAGCCATGAAGGGACATTGGTATAACTCGACACTGCAACATGGTTTGAGTGCCGCAGACGTCAACCTAACATTGCATGACGATCGTAATATTCATCGCAGCACAACCGATGCGTTCGGGGTCAATGCAGAGCTAGCCCTCAAAGCCGATTCTACAGCGCGCTATGATGATATTTATTACACCATCACCCCACCAAAAGTGGATGAGCAACCAGAGCCGGATGCCAATACACTCAAGGTCATGACTTACAACATCTGGGCGCTGCCTGCCATCGCTTCACATATTGGTGACCGCTATGACCTACTCCCTCAATATGTAAAGGGCTATGACGTGTTGGCGCTTCAAGAGGTGTTTGCTAACGGCAGAGATGAGTTCTTGCGTGAGCTTGCGAAAGAGTATCCTTATCAAACTAAAATGCTCGATAAAGATGGGATTAACATATACGACGGTGGTGTGATCATTGTCAGCCGCTATCCTATCGTTAATGAAGCGCAGTATGTTTTCCCTGATTGCACGGGCACAGATTGCTTTGCTGATAAAGGTGTTAACTACGCGGAAGTTATCAAGAATGGTCAGGCTTACCATGTTTTCGGTACCCACACGGCATCATTCGATACGGACACCGCTCGTGATTACCGACAACGTCAATTCAAGCAGATGCGTGCACTGGCGCAGTCTCTGAATATCCCGGCATCAGAAACTGTGGTTTACAGCGGTGACTTCAACGTGAACAAGCTCAAGTTCCCAGACGACTACCAACAGATGTTCGCTAACCTGCAAGCTGACGAACCAACCTACTCAGGTTACACCGCTTCTACCTTTGACCCACGCATCAACAACTTTGCGGGCGAACCTATGTCGGGTGGTGAAAACGTTGAGTATCTCGATTATGTGGTAGTAAGCTCGGAATATGGCGCCAAAGCTCATAACGACAATCGTGTGGATGTCCCAAGATCAACAAGCAGTGAGTTATGGAAGCACTACAACCTTTCAGACCACTTCCCTGTTAGCGCCGTGATCAAGTAACTCGGTGAACCAATAATGCATCGAGTTATATTAATCCTAATGCTCGTCTTAACGGCTAGCATTATTGGCTATTCGTGGTCATCAAAAACGAACGAAACAGCGCTATCTTCTGCTCAACACACAGAACCTAAGCCGCGTGTTTCTACGACAACTAATGACGATAATTTCACACCAACGGCAACCACCAGTTCGGGAAATTCAGCATCGCAGAACAATCTATCCCTAACTGAATCATCGGGCGGAGAAACGCATGTTGAAAACTTAAGCGAACTTGAAGGTAAAGCTCTATTCGATGAACTCGATGGGTTCTGGAAGCTTTGCCAACAACGTGATGACTGCACTGAGCAACTCGCACGATTGAAATCAGAGTTGCCGAGTATATGGTTTGAGTTACTGAGCGACTATCCGCAGCTATCAGTCGACTGGCAATTAGCCCAAAGTACCATCCCACTTGAATCCATAGAGACACTTGAAGAGCGTGTTGCCCTATTCAAACAGTCTGCACAGCAAGTATGGGGAGAGTTGGCCCACCAACTATTCGCAGACCAGTTTGCGCATTTAGATTTTACGCTCGACGCAAACACCCTTAAAGAAAACGAAGCGAGCCAGTTTTTGGCCAATTATCAAGATTTGCTTAGTGAATGGCAAAACAATACGGGCACGTTAAACGCCGAAACACAGCTTCAAAAATATGAACTGGCAGTCTCTTTGATACCCAGCAGCTATAGCCCTGCTGAAGTTGCATCAGTCAAAGCCGACCTCCAAGGTGCCTACTTAGATGAAGCGCAGGCCAGCAACATTGCCGTGCGAGAACAACGAGTCGCACAACAGCAACAAACCGTGATGAGCTATCACAAGCAACTGGATCAGCTCAAAATGACCTTAGACTCTCAGCGAAGCTCGAGTTATGCCACTTGGACTCAACAAGATTGGGACAGTTATTATCAACAGCAAGTCACCGATTTCAGGGAGCAGTTTTTTAGCAAGTAACGCTTTAACTTAAACCGTCACGAAACTGCGCGGGCGTCTTATTGAGCCACCCTTTAAACGCCCTTCTGAAATTTGCGGGGTCGCTATAACCGAGCCTTTCACCGATGTCATCGATACTCATGGTTGTGCCGAGTAACAGCTCTTTGGCCAGTTCCACTCGAACTTCGGTAAGCAATATTTGATAACTGGAATCATGGGTCACTAGCTCTCGCCTGAGTGTACGAGAGCTACAACCAAACTCATCCGCGAGTTGTTCAATATTCGGGAAACTGCCTGCGGTTTGATAAAAGATCGTTTTGATTTGGTTAGTCAGCAGATGCTCAGAGTCCAGCGTTTCCACTATCGACTGGCAAGACGCGAGATAGCGCTTCAGTGTCGCGGCATCATGAGTCAATAAGGTTTGTGATAAAACCGAGGCATCAAAACGCAGTTCACAATGGCTTTGCTCAAAAATCACCGGGCACAGGAAACGGTTGTCATAAAGCTTGGCGTAGTTAGGGCGAGCATAAGGCAAAGCCAAAGTGTGAATATTCAATTCATGACCAGTCAGTTCTTTGAACAAAGAGACGATTGAACTTAAGAAATATTCACTGCAGAAAGGAAGGAGATCACCCACTTCCAAGGTGTTCTCAATCTGAATCACCGCTTGCTCGGAATCTAGAAATAATTTAACCGAGAAAATAGGACCGTTCAGGCGCAGATATTTAAAGCCCGACTTGATGGCCTCCCCGACATTTTGACTGGTCGATAGCGCATAACCCAACACACCAAAGTGACTCAAGCTAGCGTGTTCTCCCAGCCAAAGCCCTAAGCCATCGTGAGGAAAACTCTGATTCGCCAAGCTAAATAACGCAAGTTTATCAGCGTAAGTCAGCTTTCCATTCGGGTCTCGCCAATCCATGTTCGGCAAACCCACATCATTGAGTAGCCTTTCAATATCGATACCTCGTTGCTCTAACGTATTCAACAGCAGCGCGATATCTAATGTACCCAACTGATGCCGATGTCCGGTCGGCTTATACTCCGCGATAATCTCCAATCGTCTCTCCTTATATCGAGCCCATTCCCATAAACATGACTACTCAGCTTCAACAACACTACTGACAAAATCGTGATTGGTAACGCGCTCTTGTCCGAATATGACCTCCCAATTCTACGCTACTCATCGCACAATGGCTTTAGTTGTTAAATTTATGTGAACTATCGCAATGATAAAAACGAATCCTGCTCCACACAGTTTGATTGATTCTAATGGTCAGCCGATCATTGGGCATTTCGATGGCATCCCAAAGCACCTGAACATCGAGAACTTTGACTACCGAAACTCGATGGATGCAAAAGCAAATCTTTGGCAGAAGCACTTCCACTACAAGCAATTTCAATTTGTCAGCATCGTCACCGACACACACATTATCGGAGTCGCTATCGCGGATATTCGCTACTTAGGCTCGGCATTTTGTTATCTGTACGATATTGAAAACAACCATCTGGAAGAGTCATCTTGGTTGAGGCTATTAGGGTTTGATAAGCATGTAACGCCTTCACCATTCGAAGGAAAGACAAGCATTGCAGATCAAAGCATCACCTTTGATATTGAAGACGGACAATGGCGAGTTTGCTTGAATACCAAACTCATCAAGGCCGATATCGCTTTAGAGCCTGAAGCCGACAGCTTGCCCTTGGCGATGTGCAGCCCAACGGGTTATTCAGGTTGGACTTACACCCAAAAGCACAATGCTTTGCGCATCAGCGGTGAAATCCAAATCAAAGGAGAATCACTCGTTCTCGAACAAGCTCGTGCCGGTTATGACTTTTCAGCGGGCTACATGAGACGTGAAACCAGTTGGCGCTGGGCAAGTATCAACACGCAATCCAATGGCACAGATATTGGCCTAAATCTCGCTGCGGGCGTGAATGAGACTGGAGGCTGCGAAAACGTATTGTGGGTCAGTGGAACCAGACACTTACTTAACCCGGTACAGTTTACGTTTAGTCGCCAAGACACGAATTTACCTTGGCAGATAACATCACAAGATGGACGTATAAACCTGACCTTTACGCCCTTAAATAACCGCAGCGAAAAGCTCAATTTATGGCTGTTAAAGAGTAACTTTCGTCAGTTCATTGGTCACTTTTCTGGCTCGATTGAAGACAACAATGGAGTGACACATCAACTCGATGGTGTTCTTGGCCTAACAGAAGATCACTTTGCTCGCTGGTAACGTAATTCTGCTGATTGAATCTCAGGCGAGCAAGTCTAAGTAAACTTGATACTAAGAACGCGTATGGCGTCTCAACAAGGATAAAACATGAATATCGACGCATTAATCAATCACCCAGAATGGCTACTGCTGGTATTAGCGCCCTTATTCGTGGTGTGCATGTTGGCTGAGTATTTTATCGGTCAGAAGCAAGGTCGATTGCCAGATAATTCCAGCTATAAACTTTCAGAAGTGATGTGTAACTTCACGCTTGCGGGAATGCATCAACTCTCCGATTTGCTCACCGGGTTATTGGTCGTGCAGTTGTATCTCTTGATGTTTGGTTGGCGTTTAATGGACATTGAAATGGGCGTGCTGAGTTTCATTGTGTTGATGGTGTTGCAAGACTTTTGCTATTACTGGTTCCATAGAGCAAGCCATCGTGTTCGCTGGATGTGGGCAGCGCACGTCGCGCACCACAGTTCAGAACAGATGAACTTCAGTACGGCTTTCCGTCAAAGCTTAATGTACCCATTCGCAGGCATGTGGTTGTTTTGGGTGCCGCTCGTCATCATAGGTTTCGACCCTAAATGGGTCATCTTTGTGGTGCTTCTCAATCTAGGTTTGCAGTTCTTTGTACATACTCAATGGATACGAAGCTTAGGACCACTTGAATACATCTTTAACACCCCATCACACCACCGTGTGCATCACGGCAAAAACCCGCAATACATCGATAAGAACTACGCCGGTGTTTTGATCATTTGGGATAAGTTGTTTGGTACGTTCGAACCGGAAGTTGAAACCGTACGTTACGGCGTCACCAAACCCGTAAACAGTTTTAACCCGATAGTGGTCACCTTTCAAGAATGGAAGGCCATATTCAAAGATTTGAAGAACCGAGAGCTAACCATGAAACAGAAAGTCCAATTGATACTCTCGCCTCCTTCAGACTAATCAAAGCGATCAGGTCTAATACACCTTATGAAAATCGATGAGGTTGAATGTGAGATCGCTTACCCAGAAGTCGCCGTTCAAGTCGGCACCTTGCACGTATCGCTTGTCTCCCATTTCTAAAGTCACAATATATTTGCCCGCGATGAGTCCCTCTACCATGTAAAAGCCATCACTCTCAATCTCGCTCGAATACTCAGTGCCTTTCTGGATATGTTTAAAGTGCAGATAAGCACTATTTTCTAGGTCACCTTCCACTGTGCCATCGACGCCAAATGACACCACCATTTCGATGTGAGCATGAGTTAGCCCGACTTGCTTAGTGTTTACAAACACAGGGTTTTGAATCGGCGTGAGATTGAGGTCGAGTGCCCCTTCATCAATATAGATAGGCAAATTGTCTCGAGCCGGAACACTTGAGAATTCAAATCGGCCTTGTGCATCACTGACCGCTCGTTGGTCCAAGATTTGTAGGCTTACGCCTGGTATGGGTTGTTTGTGGTGATCGTAGACAACGCCCGTCAGCTTAGAATGGTTGTAACGATTCCACTCAACAAACTCACCAATACTTTCATCAAAGTAAGTTTTAGCACCGAATTCTGTCGTCATCTCGACACCGTATCGGTCTTCGGTTCCTTCTAGCTTAAAGAGTAAATAAGGGTTCACTCGAGCTTCTAAAGAGGCGGAAAACGAAACTTCCTGTTTCTGATAGCGAGCCGATACGTTCGTCGTGAGCTCTTGAAAAACCTCCAGAGGATCGAGCAGGCACTCTTTACAGGCATTCCTTAGGGATAATTCTGTTCGTTCATGATGACCAGATCCATCAACAGTTCCAGAAATATTCCACGACGTATCTGAGAAACCGCTTTTGGCCAAACCAATAGTGTGTAGATAGTCTTCTTGATGAGAAGCTTTGGTGTATCGATAGTCGCCAGCGTATGAGACAAACAGATTACGAGCCACTTTCGAGTTCAACTTGGGTTCAACGCTCAACTCATCTTCATCATCCCTTACCGTCAAAAAGGCCGTTAGATTGGCAAGCGACAGGTTGTATTTGAAAACATCGTACTCCATCGACTCTAAGTCCAATTCATCGGTTTTATTCAACTCTATTGATGCCGACTGGTCGCCGTTGATCAAGATATCAAACTCCATTGGAAAGTGATTGAACTCAGGTAACCAACCGATATGACCTGCAAACCAATGCGCCGGTAAGTATCGTCCTTGAACACCAATCAAGTCTTTGCCATTTTGCCTCATAAAGGCACTACCCACGGTGAAGTAATCGGCAAGCCCATACTCAAGCGACACTGCACCCGCTCGGTCTGCACCTTCATTTCCCACCACTTGAACGCCCCACTCGTTGCTTGGTAGAAATGCATCTTCTAAACCGGCGACGGTGATCTCTTCTTCCTGCCAGACACCTTTCGACAAGTAGTAGCGAAACTTGATGGTGTCACCGGGGGAAATATTGTCTTCTTCAACAACGAAGCGTCCAAACTCATCAGAACGATAAGTGGTTTGATAGATGCCATTAACCAAAACATCGATGCTGATGTTAGGTTGAGTGGTTCGTTCGAGTTGAAGGTTGCCGAACTCTGTCTGTCGCTTTCGGTTGGTGTAATAGAGCCCATCTTCGAGGGTTTGATTCACGGTAAAGACACTGCCATCTAATAACACATGACCGACTTCCAAAGAGCCTTCACCGTCATGAGCTTCTACCGCAATGTTGTAATAAACGATGGGGTTATCTTCTCGTGAATCAATCGACAAGCGAGACAAGGAGTGTTCAGTGCTTAATATGGTGTCTGAAATTGCGTAAACATCACCGCCAGTTTCACTGTCGTGATAAACCGAAGTCGCTAACCGAGTCGCCAAACCCACGGCGGCAACAGGTTCGAAAGCTGGCGTGTTTTCAGCTCGCTTGAGATCCTCGGCCTTCTTACGTGATTCATTTTTCATCTTAGAAATAGCGGCTTCCAGTTCAGTCAATGAACTGAATTCTGGAGTAACGGTGAGCCGATAATCATCAATATCCCAACGCACTTTTGCCGGGATACAAGCTTGTAAGCTGTACCAGTGAATGTAAGTTTCTGAGTCTATGACTTGATATTTGATCGACTGAATATTGTTGTCATCGCGATAGCAGATGGCTTGTTCGGTATCAACAATATACGGCGGGGATTCTCTTCCCACATCTTGTGGCAAGTACAGTTCGCAATATCCACTTTCATCACACTGACCATTCATTTCGAGCAGATAAAAAGCGGCATTGGATATCGAAATAAAGGGCTCTTCGTAGTCATCCATCATGACACGATAAAAGCTATCCCCCACTTTCCCGACTCGAACTTCAACATGGGCTGGATAGAGTTCACTCGCCTCACTTTCTGCTTTAGATTGCGAATACGCACCAAAAGGAAACAGTGAGGCGAGCAACAAAAGTCGCCAAACCATGCAATTGAACACAGGCTTTTACAGAGTCAGCGACAATGAAACGAGCACTACAGAACACATTCGTACAGAGGCTGTTCGTTCTGAACCACTGAGATCTTTGAGCCTTTTGGGAAAGGCTTGGTTAATTCAGCATTACGAAGTAGCACCACTTTTTCGCTATGCTCGTCTACATTCAATTTCGCAGTAAACTGAAAGTTACCATCGTTACGAATCTTGATGCTTTGGTTGTCGCACGCAAACTTAACATCTTGCACCTGCTCACCTTTCTGAACATAAACGGGTACATAACTGTTGATGTGAAAGTTCAGTTGAAAGGCTGAACCATCATTGTTGGTTTTACTTGAAGACAACGCAATGTCTGATAGCTCTGCAGCTTTTGCTATTGGGGAAAACCACAAGTAAGCACGATATTCACCATCAGCCATTTCAGCAGGCAGAGCATTCATACGTAAGCGAACCGTGCGTCTTTGATTGGGTTTAAGTTCACGAATTATTGGTGGTGACACTTTAATCCAACTCGCGATATCTTCTGATTGCGCGATATTAGCGTCCGTTCGAACTAAGCCACTCGCCTTTACCGGGCGATAAATCGGTTTTATCTCCAAGCGAATCGGTTGATCTGAATTGTTTTCGACGACGATTTTTTCAGTCACCGAAGTGTCGGCATCCAGTACAAAACGAGTCGGTGCGATAAGTAGCTGAGCATAGGCTTGTGTTGTGAAGGTTAAGCCGAGAACACATGAGATAAACAACTTCATTTATAATTAACCTCAAAAGGGATTGTACTGGTGTAAAGGCCTGCTGGGTGGTTAGCGCCGATTTTCACTTTGGCACCAATACACAATAATTTGCTTCTTCCATTCCCTTTGATTTTGGCTCTACCACGCTTTGATAAGCCACAACCAAAATAAAACTTTCTAATACGCAGGCGTTTGGATTTACGAGAATGGTTTAGATATTGCTTGGAAGGGAGAGAAACCACGATTTTTTTACCAGGCTCACCTTCAACATAAAAACGAACCACATAAACCTGACTATTGGATGGGTTTGAATCCGCATTCTGGCCCGACCCAGAGATATACATACCCGGAAATTTCACTTCCATATTCTCAGGAATAATTTCTAGCGCATGAAAAGGGCTGGAGTAAATCATCAGACCAATATAAATCGCGTATTTGAATAGAACACTCATAGTAAAAGCGGCTGCTTTATAGCAGCCACAATATTACACTGGTTTCATTTAATTACTGGTAAGTTACATCTACTGCAACGTTAGCAGTATATGTACCAGCAACTAATGTCGCACTTGAAGTACGTGCAGTACCACCAATATTAAGAGCCGCAGTACCACCGGTAAGAGTAATAGCGTTATTAAAGTCGAATTCAGCTGCAATCGTATTTACGCCGTTAACCAAGTTAGTATCAGAAATACTTACTGTTACTGCATCACCAGACTCTCCAGAAAGAGTAAATGCCGCAGCTCCAGCATCACCTTGAGCGATAACAACGTCCGTTGTGTTGTCTGAAGTGATGATACCGAAGTCAAGATCACTTGTTTTTGTCATTGTAATTGCTTGTTTTACTTCTAGTGTTGCATCAAAAGTGTCACTCACAGCGAAAACGTTCGCTGAAGAGAAAGAAAGTGCAGATACAGCAACAACCTTAAAGACTTTGTTCATTTCTTTAATCCTTTATATAAAATCGGCTTTATTATTAGGGTTACCTAATAGTCAATCAAAGTTAACAATTAAGTAACAACAATCCTATTTAGAAAATATATATATTGACACTTATTTATAAAGAAATGAGGCGCAGTGAGAATAAGATCACGCAAATTGATATAAATAACACTAACAATAATAATGGTATTGGGTCATTTTCACCAATTATATATAAAACTGGTTTTACACTTAATTCCTTTATTTTTGTACGTAATTATTTCTATAAAAAGACCTTAATTAAAGTAACCCTAAAATAAAGAACAAGAATAAAGGACAAGAATAAAGCCTTATTATATTCAGGTTAATTACTATATAGATCACCGTGTTGCAATACAGTCTCATAAATGAAACACACTGACAATTAAAATAAATTGTAATAAAAATGAAATATTAGAGTTTTCTTTATATCCAATTCAAACGAGGATTATAAAAAGCATTAAAAATGAGACAGACATAACGCTCCAGTAAAATTAACCCCGACAATCATAAATACCGAAAAATTAATTAAATCTAAGAGGATTGTATTGCGAAAAACACCTTGATTGGACAGATCCAAGACAGGCAAGTGAAGCAGTTTAAACATCTGCGCTGCGGTTTAGACACAAGCACAGCGGATTAGCCTCAGGTACAGGTACAGCCGATTAGCCACCAGTCAAAAAACAACGAGATGTTTCTAATCACACAGCTTTAGAGTACAAGACAAACAAACTCATTCGCGGTAAACCTGAAACCCGACTCATCGCCTTACAACAGCTAAGGTGACAAGATAGGTTAAAAAAGAGGTACACAGGCAGAATTGTGACCATAGAAAAGCCACAATTGGATTCAAAACCTTCCCCACCGACTCGATTGAATAGTAAAGCACCGTTTTCCGGCAATTTATTTGTGATCTGGGTTGCACGCGTACCGCATACTATCAGATACTGAACAAAACTAACCTTCAGCCACAGTAAACGTTCCGCGCTTGCTGTTCAGGAAATTCAATGAGTTCAGATAATCAGCCGACCTACTTCTTTTTCGATTACGAAACGTGGGGCGTTAGCCCAGCAAAAGACCGTCCGAGTCAATTTGCGGGTGTTCGTACCGACCAAGATTTCAATGTTATTGGAGAGCCTCTGGTTATCTATTGCCAACCTCCCGCTGATTACCTCCCTGCGCCTGAAGCTGCACTGATCACCCGTATCACACCACAAAAAGCGGCTTCACAAGGTCTTCCTGAACCAGAGTTTATCGCTAAGATCCATGCTGAGTTGGCGAAACCAAACACCACAAGCCTTGGCTACAACAGTATTCGATTCGATGATGAAGTAACGCGTTACACCTGTTACCGAAACTTCATCGACCCATATGCGTGGAGTTGGCAGAACGGCAACTCGCGTTGGGATCTGTTAGATGTAATGCGCGCTGTTCACGCACTGCGCCCTGAAGGCATTGTTTGGCCAGAGAACGAAGAAGGTTATCCAAGCTTCAAACTGGAACACCTATCTGTGGCAAACGGCATTGAACATGAGAACGCGCACGATGCGATGGCCGATGTTATTGCGACCATCGAACTGGCTAAGAAGTTAAAGGCTGCACAACCTAAGATGTTCGATTACCTCTACAACATGCGTCATAAGCGTAAGCTGAATGACCTGGTTGATATTGTAAACATGACACCATTGATGCACGTTTCGGGCATGTTTGGCCGTGACTGCAACTACACAAGTTGGATTGTGCCTATGGCTTGGCACCCAACCAATCAAAATGCCGTTATCGTGGTTGATTTAGCCAAAGATCCAAGCCCACTGTTAGAACTGGACGCTGATGAACTCAGAGACAGACTCTACACCAAACGCAGTGAACTGGGTGAAGACGAGCTACCCGTACCAATCAAATTGGTTCAACTGAACAAGTGCCCTATTCTTGCTCCAGCTAAAACGCTGACGGCTGAAAATGCCGAAACCATCGGTATCGATCGCCAACAATGCTTAAAGAACTTGGCCCTGCTGCGCGAACACCCAGAGATTCGCGAAAAACTGATCGGCCTGTACTCACAAGAGCGAGAGTACGAAAAGAGTGATGATGTTGATACACACCTTTACGACGGCTTCTTTTCACCTGCTGATAAAACAGCGATGAACATCATTCGCGAAACTGACCCAAATAACTTGGCAGCTCTAGATATCACCTTCGGTGATGAACGTATTAAACCGTTACTGTTCCGTTACCGTGCTCGTCATTTCCCATGGACGCTCGACGAAGCTGAGCAATTGAAATGGGCGAACCATTGTCGTGAGTTTTATGAGAGCCGTTTAGAAGAGTACATGCTCAACCTTGAAAACCTCGCGCATGAACATGAAAGCGACGAGAAGAAAATGGCTATCTTGAAGGCGGTTTATCAATACGTAGAAAAGTTAGCTAGCTAATTCCATTATCAAGAGACGTAACACTTTGAAAGAAAGATTGATCCAACTGGTTTACTGCTTAATCTCCTTCACCTTAATCATAGGTGCACTTACAGCAGGTAACGCGTTACAGCACTTTTTGGATACCTCAATCCCAGGCAGTATTTTTGGCATGTTGATTCTGTTTGCCGCCATGGTGATTGGTATTGTTCCTTCGCACTGGGTACAACCCGGTGCAAGCTTGATTATCCGGCTAATGATCTTACTGTTTGTTCCGATCAGTGTTGGGTTGATGGATCACTTCGACATGCTCATCGCGAACGCATTGCCAATTATGGCGAGCGCCGTTGGTGGCACGTTGCTGGTGTTGGTGTCCTTATCATGGTTTTTAGACCGCTTGCTTTCGAGAGGTAACTGATCATGTGGATTCTACTCACCATCGTGGTATTCCTGTTTGCTCGCTGGGTAAGTCAAAAAGTAAACTCACCGCTGTGTAATCCCCTGCTTATCAGCATTGGTATCATCATTCCGATACTCACGTTCTTCAAAGTACCGTTTGAGACTTACTATGCAGACAACACCTGGATTACCTACATGCTGCAGCCTGCGGTTGTTGCCCTTGCTTACCCGCTTTACGAACAGTTACCTCAAATCAGAGCCAACTGGCGCATCATCACCTTTGCTTGCACGCTAGGCAGTGTGATGTCGATGACAACGACAGCATTAATCGCAGTGGCTTTTAAAGCGGACTTAACTTTGATTGCGAGTTTATTAGGTAAGTCAGTCACCACACCAATTGCGATGGAAGTATCGAGCCATTTAGGTGGTGAAGCAGCAATTGCGGCAATACTGGTATTGATTGTTGGTCTATTTGGGGCAATTTTTGCTTATCCAATCTACAATCTCATTGGTATTAAGAGCCCTATCGCGCGTGGTTTAACCATGGGTACCGTGTCTCACGCTTTAGGTACTGCGACCTGTGCTGAAAAGAATCAGGAAGATGCTGCATTCAGTTCGTTGGCATTGGTTCTTTGTGGGGTTATCACCTCAATCATTGCACCGAGTATATTTTCGCTCGTGGTTTGGTTCTATTCTTAACCACTTTGATTACAGTTTATACGCGCTCTAATAGATGAGTTGGTAAATAGCTAAACTCACTGGTTCGCGAATTTTAAGCGTTACAGATATCAATAAGCCCAAGCATAACCTGATTATTTCAGTGATAGCTTGGGCTTTTTTCTCGCAATTACTCGGCAATAGCAGTCAAATCACGCCCTGTTTAGGCCAATAAGTGGGATATCAATGGTAGTTTCTACTCTTGCAATCGATTTCATCTGTGACCTCACTCTAATTATGCAAACCAATGTAACAACAACAACGCAGTGGTGATCAATGTCACAGAAAATTCCTGAGCATTGCATAGAATTAAAGCCTAAGGTCAATTAAGGATTCAACATGAACAGTCGTATTACCCTGGCGCTGGAAAGTGCTCCAACAGCAATCAAAGCACTTTTGAGTGACATCGTATTAGCAGACAACTTTGACGCGACATTGTCTCCAGAACAATTTGCTAGCCTACTGCAAGCAAGTGGTTTAGCGGATGACGAGCTACGTATTGCGCTACTTCCTTTTGCCGCAGCCTATTCTTACGCTCCGCTATCTGACTTTTATGTTGGTGCAATCGTGCGTGGTTTGTCTGGCACTCTGTATTTTGGTGCAAACCTTGAAATTGCTGGTGCTCAACTTGGCCAAACAGTACACGCTGAGCAATCTGCAATCAGCCACGCTTGGATGAAAGGCGAACAAGGTATCTCTGATATCACCATCAACTTCAGCCCTTGTGGTCACTGTCGTCAATTCATGAACGAACTGACCACAGCGAAAGAGCTTAAGGTTCAGCTTCCACAACGTGATGAAATGTCTCTGCAAGAATACCTGCCAGACTCATTCGGCCCTGCTGATTTAGGTGTGACGACTGGCCTAATGACAAAGCTTAATCATAAGCACACGACTGAAGAAACAACGCCTATTGTTGTAGAAGCGCTAGCAGCACTAAACCGCAGCCATGCGCCTTACACCAAAAACCTAAGTGGTGTTTCACTGCAATTGACGTCAGGTGAGATTTTCACCGGTGCTTACGCTGAAAACGCAGCGTTCAACCCGAGCTTACCTCCTCTACAAGTGGCGTTGATTCAACTTAAACTGGCTGGCTTCGATTTTGAACAGATTGAAAGTGCAGCGTTGGTTGAAATTGCCGAAGGTAGCATCAGTCACCTAGCGGATACGCAGTCTACATTAGAAACGATTAATCCCGACATTCCAGTGACTTACTTAGCAATCTAAGTACATCTAATTAACAAAATTTTAAATAAGCAGCCCTATTTAACGGGGCTGCTTTTTTTATACCTGTAATTAACGCAACAACTTGCGCAAACGTTTGCTTTTATCATTGAAATAAGTATGATCACCCCGTTTTCAATCAATCGCTCAAAAGATCGGAAGGAATTTCTATGTTTGGTACTGCTACTCGTGAAAATGCTACTCGTGTACTTCTATTAGGTTCAGGTGAACTCGGCAAAGAAGTTGCTATCGAGTGCCAACGTTTAGGCGTGGAAGTTATTGCATGTGACCGTTACGCAGACGCACCCGCAATGCAAGTTGCACATCGTAGCCATGTATTAGACATGTTAGACGGCGATGCACTGCAAGCAGTCATTGAACTTGAAAAACCAGATTATGTGGTTCCTGAAATTGAAGCTATTGCCACCAGCAAGTTGGTAGAGCTAGAAGCGCAAGGCTTAAATGTCGTTCCCACTGCAAATGCGACTAAGCTAACGATGAACCGCGAAGGTATCCGTCGCCTAGCTGCAGAAGAGCTAAAGCTGAGCACTTCTCCTTACCGCTTTGCAGACACCTTTGAAGACTTCGCTGCCGCTGTTGAATTCGTGGGCATGCCTTGCGTTGTTAAGCCAGTAATGAGCTCTTCAGGTAAAGGCCAAAGCGTTATCAAAACAGAGAAAGACATTCAAAAGTCTTGGGACTACGCACAAGAAGGCGGTCGTACTGGCGCGGGTCGCGTAATCGTTGAAGGCTTCATCGACTTTGATTACGAGATCACGCTTCTAACCGTTCGCGCAGTCGACGGTGTGCATTTCTGTGCGCCTATCGGTCACCGCCAAGAAGATGGTGATTACCGTGAATCATGGCAGCCACAAGTCATGTCAGACAACGCACTTAAAACAGCGCAATACACCGCTGAACAAGTGGTTAATGCACTAGGTGGTCACGGTATCTTCGGCGTAGAGCTGTTTGTTAAAGGCGATCACGTTATCTTCAACGAAGTATCCCCTCGCCCACATGATACTGGCTTGGTTACTCTGATGTCTCAAGACTCATCGGAATTTGCACTACACGTACGCGCATTTACAGGTATGCCGATCAAATCAATTACTCAGTATGGCCCTTGTGCCTCTGCCGTAATCCTTGGTCAAGGTACTTCAACCAACATTCGCTTTGAAGGCCTTGCAGAAGCGCTAGACGCACCACAAACACAAGTTCGCCTGTTTGGTAAGCCTGATATCGATGGTCGCCGTCGTTTAGGTGTGGCGCTTACTCGTCGTAACAGCACAGAAACAGCGATTGAAGATGCCATTGAGAGCGCGTCAAAAGTAAAAGTGATTTACTAACCTGCTATTCAATTCTGAACAATCACGAGTTCAAATCTGAACCATAAAAAGACGGGCTATCGAGCCCGTCTTTTTGTTGGTGTTATCTGTTCGCTTAACTAAGCAGACTGAACTTAAGCGTCTGACTCAATCAAATACACTTCTTCACAGAAGCGAGACAAGCCTTTCTTAGCAATCTTCGGATGTTCATCGTTCGCTATATCTTGATTCAACAATGTAATTTTGTATCCTGCAAACAATTGAGCAATCTCTAACTTAGGTACGCTAAACGGAGGCCCCGCCATCTCGCTTTGATCATAATCCAGAGTCACCAGAAGGATCTTACCGCCCGGTTTCAGCAGTTGTTTTAAGCGCTCTACGTACTGCACTCGCATCTCTTCAGGCAATGCGACTAAAGACGCGCGATCATAAATGGTATCGACAGGTTGGATTGGCGCTGAAAAGTAATCGCCCGTGTAGATGTTCAGTTCATCGAATTGGTAGAGCTCGTGCTGACCGCTAATTTGAGTCACAGTCGGGGTATAAAGGTGCTCTGCAAAAAATGCGCGAACCGCAATCTGGCTTAACTCGACACCTTGAACATCTTCATGCTTTGAAGCTAGCCAAATCAGATCTTCACTTTTGCCACAAAGTGGAACAAACACACTCTTCTCGTAGCTAGGCTCAGTCTTTTCCCAAAATTTAATCAGAAGTGGGTTTACATCTTCGAGGTGGAAACCAATTTGGTTGGCTGCCCATTTATTGTGCCAAAATTCAGGATTATTCATCTTTCGTTCATGTTAAACAGTCATAATGCAAGGGTACAGTATAGAGAGGTAAGAGCAACCTTAGCTTGGTTTAAAGTACTAAATTGATTTCGATAAAATCAGAAACTGGCTAAGTTCAAAGTTCTGATAATTGCGGAACTAACGGTTGGGTTATTTGGCTATATCTTCACATTTTAAAGCAATATTAAACGTTAGAATTGGTTTCTGTCTTAGCTAGCCTCATTTAATATGTAGTGAAATTAGTTAAGCTGTTTTTACTCTTGTGCGTTACTGGTTACCCCTTTTGACTACCCGTTTTTTGTAACCTTGTATTTTGGAGTTTGAATGAGTGTATTTCTCCGTACGACGGCCCTAATGCTTTTGGTATTGAGCCGAGCGCCTGCATTCGCAGCAGCACCTGTTTCAACAAGTTCAACAGATCAAACGCGCACTCCTGCGCAAAACCAAGTATCTTCAAACGTATTCCGTCATAGTTTGAGCGGCCTTTACGGCATCAAAGCCTTCGACTCACGCCCGACTCAGCCTTACACCGACTTCGATATTTTGTACAGCAAAGCGCATCAAGGCCAAGCTGAACTAGAAACTATCTGTAAAAGTACTGCCCTACTCACCAATTCTGAAGCGCTATTTGCTGGCGTTAAATCTCAAGCTCGCGCAGAAGAAAAAATCGCCCTTGAGCTTGATGGTGATGTGACAAAAATTACCGACTTAGCCCGTGCAACTATCATCGCGAACGATGTAGAGAGCTTGGTTGAAGTTTACGAAGCGCTAAGCCGTGAAGCAGACGTTGTTAAGCTGAAAAATAAGTTTAAATCGCCGGCTGACTCTGGTTACCGTGACCTTAACTTGTTGGTTCGTTTGCCTAAAACCAACATCATTGCAGAGGTTCAACTTCACTTAAAAGCGATTGCTGACGTGAAAAGTGGTCCTGAGCACGAGCTGTACGAAATTATCCAAGGCATTGAGCGTCACGCAATTGCAGAACATCGCCCAATCAACGATATCGAAGCGGCACAAATCAATAGCCTACGACGCCAATCTTTAGAGCTTTACCAACAAGCATGGCAACCGTACATTACAACGCACATTAAAGCGGCTTAACACATAGATAGGCTATTCCAATAAACATCACAAGGGCTGCACTCGCAGCCCTTTTTAGTACTTGTTGAGTAGCCTCTCCACTTCCTATCCCAAATAATCAGATCGTTTAAATTTAGATCTCAGTCTCTTTTCTCCGTCGAACATTTCTGTTTCTATAGCGAATAAGCTTCTGACAAGAAAAGGAATTACGTCAATGCAGAATAACAAATCCATGCTTTCCATCGCGCTACTTGCTGCGTTTTCTGTACACGCTAGTGCTGACGAATGCGGAAAGATCACCATTGCAGACATGAACTGGAACTCGGCGAGCCTATTGCTCATGTCGACCAATTCATTTTGAATAACGGCTACGGCTGTGAAGCGGACTTAATCCCCCGGTGATAGCGTCCCTACGGGCACGTCAATGATCGAAAAAGGTCAACCTGATGTTGCGCCAGAGCTTTGGACTAATGGCATCAAAGAAGCGTTGGATAAGGGTGTTGCGGATAAGCGTCTACGTTACGCGGGCAAGTCTTTGGTCAACGGCGGTGAAGAAGGTTTCTGGGTACCAAACTACCTTGTTGAACAGTACCCAGAGCTTACAACCATTGAAGGTGTGATTAAAAACGCAAAGCTGTTTGAACACCCAGAAGATGATGAGAAGTTTGCGTTTTATAGCTGCCCTGCGGGTTGGACTTGTCAGATTACCTCCGGTCACCTGTTCGATGCGCTTAAGTTAGAAGATCACAATTTTGAAATGGTTGACCCCGGCTCAGGCGCCGCTTTAGCAGGTACGATAGCGAAAGCTTACGAACGCAAAAAAGCATGGTTTGGATATTACTGGTCGCCTACGCCTGTGCTAGGTAAGTATGAAATGGTGAAGGTTGATTTCGGAAGTGGTACTGACATTGAGGAATTCCGTAACTGTACGACACAACCTGATTGTGAATATCCTAAAGTGACCATGTATCCACCAGCACCGGTTCACACAATCACCACAGAAGCCTTTGCTAATAACGAACCTCTTGCCTACCAATACTTTGAAAAGCGTGGTTTTACCAATAAACAAATGAGTGAGTTGCTGGCCTGGATGGAAGACAACCAAGCCGACGCCGAAGAAGCCATGTATTACTTTCTAGAAAGCTCACCACAGGTATGGAAGCCTTGGGTGTCTGAAGACATCGCAAGTAAGGTTCAACAAGCCCTTTAGAGTGAAGATTCAAAGTCAGAGGCCTAGCCTCTGTTTTCGCATCTAAAGCAAGTTCTTACCGGACAGTAAATAGATGGAGTTTGAGAAAGGTTACTAAAAATTAAAGAAATGCGTTTAGCTTAAACTCTATGCAGATACAAAAAGACCACGCTAGGCGTGGTCTATTGCTTGGCTACTTCTCGATTTTAATATTTTCGACACGGGCCTTTAGTTTTTGTCCCGGTCTAAAAGTAACAACACGTCGAGCAGAAATTGGAATGTCTTCACCTGTTTTCGGGTTACGACCAGGTCGCTCGTTTTTCTCGCGAAGATCAAAATTACCAAAACCAGACAGTTTTACCTGTTCGCCATTTTCGAGCGCTTTACGAACTTCTTCGAAAAACACTTCCACCGTTTCCTTGGCATCCCGCTTGCTGTATCCGAGTGTCTCAAACAGGTTCTCAGCCAAATCGGCCTTCGTGAGTGCCATAAAACTTTCCTCAAAGCTATGTTAAACATTGCTACCATCGCCAGTAGCGCCAAAGCATTTACCCTATTCAATCAATGAGATAAGGTCATTTACTAGGAAAGTGTATGCCAAGCTTCTGATTTTCGCCAACTTTTTTATCTTAACTATTTAATTATTCTTTCAAATCAGAAAGATAACTCGCTTCAAATTTCACATATATAGCTAAAAACCATCTACTCAACAGTAACGAAATGGCGTTATATTCCATACAAACAACCATTAATAGAATTTAAAACTTTAGCGAACTAAATAATAATTTTTGAGACTTTTCTCCGATACCCAATAAAATCAGCCACTTGATTTGATATGGGACTCAACAGAGGTTACTAAATAAGCGTTATTAAATATAAGATTTGTATCATTTCAGAATTTAATTCGAATTCACTTATAAAAGCCTATGTTCTTTTGAGGTTTTCGGTTACAACTTAACAGAGGATGGCTTGACGGAATCAGAACTCGATGAGTGTATCGAAATCAGAATAGAAATGATCGGTCTAGAAATAGACGATGATCTTGAGAGCCAGTTACTTGCGTGTATGGTTAGTTGATTGCTTAGTAAGTTGGTTATTTAAATAACTTCACTTCTTCGACATAGAATAAGACCTCACAAGTGCGAGGTCTTATTTGTCATTCAAAGCTGCTCATGCAATATCAGCTTTCTTCAATCATTTTTGTTCAGCAAGTGTTTGTGTCGCTTTGGTATTCGTTACATTCGCAGGTTTCACAATCAAACCAATTCCGACAAGAAACAGTATTGATGCAACAACCTGAGCCACAGACAGCACCTCATCATACATAAAGTAACCGCTAATCAATGCGAAGATAGGCACTAACAAGGTTAACGGCGCGGTCGTGCTTAAAGGGTATTGGATTAGCAGCTTATTCCATACCCAATAACCAAATAGCGTGGTTGGGTAAGCCTGAAACAGCACCGCAATCGTCGTGTTCCAATCCCATTGTTCGATGCCCTGCCAGATAATTTGGTCACCATGTAACATCACGGCAAATAACACTAATGGCACCGGAGCAAACAACATCCCCCAGACATTAAATGCAAATGCTTGAGTGGTTTTCGATGCCTTAACAATCACGCCCATCAAGGTCCAACTGCACGCCGCAATCATAATCAAGATCACGCCATTAACGGTGACATTACCCGTAGCTGCTGATACCAATACCGCCAACGCACACATGGCTAGCATCGCACCCAATAACTTACGAACGGAAGCACTCTCCTTGAACACCCACACGCCAACCGCCATGCCGATTAATACGTTGGTTGAAAGTAAGACCGATGAAAGCCCAGACGATAAACCAGCAGTGATCGACCATGAAGCCATCCCCCAAATACCCACACCGAACACAAAGCCATAACTGACTAAGTAGCGCCAAGCGACATTAGGTCTCGCTACAAAAAATATCACTGGAATCACCGCTAGCGAGAAACGCGCGGCGGTTGCCAACAACGGATGAACATTAGTCACACCCATTTTGATCATCGAGAAGTTGAATCCCCAAATCGCCATGACGAATACCGCTAACAACAAATCATTTCTTTTCATACTGACCCCTCCTTTGTTTTAAATGAGTATCCCTTGAACAATAAAACCAGTACAGATACAATTTTTACATTAAAAACCAGTACAGTTAACAACGGTCGTGACAATGAGTATCTACAGAAAGCTAGCCAATCAGTTTATCGATGAGATAGAAACCGGCAAAAGACCGGAAGGCGGACGCATGCCTTCGCTGCGTCAATTGGCCAAGCAACAAGCCATCAGCATGTCGACCGTGGTCAGCTGTTACCAAGAACTGGAATCACAAGGCTGGATACATTCTCGACCGCAAGCGGGGTATTTTGTCTCGCCTCACAAGCCGTCTCACTCAACGCCTGAGTGGGCACAGTTTGAGAGTAAGATATCGAGTGTTAAGCAAACGTCATCGACTCACAACTCAATCAATGGGCCTTTAGGGGTTTCGAGCACCACTAATGATGAGCAGTCGATCGTTGAACTGGAACGAAGTTTTCGTCGCGCTATTAGGCGTATGAGCAACAGGCTTAACCATTACCCAGATACACAAGGTGAGCCGATTTTACGACAGGCATTATCCACTCATTTTGCCAAGCTCGATGTCCATTTTTCACCTGAAGAGATGGTGATTACGGCTGGCTGTATGTCTGCGATTAAGGCCGCACTTGAATCTTGCACTAAAGAAGGCGACACCATCGCTATTAGCTCGCCATGTTTCAACGGTATTCTGGAATTGCTCGGACAAATGTCGCGAAAAATCATCGAGATCCCGTCTCTAGATGATGGTGTCGACTTGCAACAACTGGAAGCGCATTTGAAAAATAAACAAGTCGATGCCGCGATCTTTTGTACCTCTCATATGAACCCTCAAGGGATCAACATGTCAGCCACTCAAAAGCAGAAACTGGCTGAATTAGCGAATCACTATCGAGTGCCGATCATTGAAGATGATGTGTATCTGGAACTGTCCTACTCCTCACACACGCCGCTCCCCGCGAAATACTACGACAAAGGCGGTTTTGTCTTATGGTGTGGATCAGTATCGAAAAGTTTGTCACCGAGTTACCGTTTGGGATGGTGCTTGCCGGGCAGGTTTATCAACGAATACAAGGCTCAGTTCTCAGCTGCGAGCTACGGCGTTGCCCTGCCCACTCAGCTTGCGGTTGCTGACTTTATTGGATCTGGCCAATACGCTAAGCACGTGAGGAGAAGATGCACTCAGATCTTGTCTTTGCGCCAACAATACCTAAGTTATTTGGCTCAGCACCTTCCTCAAGATGTGAAGATAAGTAATCCACAAGGTGGCATGGTGCTTTGGCTGCAAATCCCAATCTTGAACCAGTCAGCCTTTGCTCAGGGCATTACCGAGAAGAACATTGATATTAGGCTTGGACACCTGTTCAGCACTCTCGACCTTTACAGCAATTGCTTACGCATCAATATTGGGTATTCGTTAGAGGGTGGAGCCAAGCAGCAATTGGATGCCTTAATCGAGCTTATCCATATTCACAGCTAACAGCACGTAGCACGTAGCCTTTCAAAATCCGCTTTTTTAAATGCCTTCGAATGCCGAATTCTAATAGCCTTTTGTCATAAAAAAGAAGGCTATTATTCCTATCTTAATTCGGGTAAAGCCCCGAACCGTAAGGAAACCCACTCGCCTCAAAACCCTTAAATGCTGAGTTTGCAAGCACCCACAAAATTATGCAACTTGGCTAATGACACATCACTTTTTATCGTCAATATACAGCCGTCAGCGCTGGCGTTTTCCTGTATTTGAAGAGAACTATTATGAGTGATAAAACAAAAAACAAACCACTACCTTCCTTTATCGAAGAACGCTTGAACTTCTATATTCAAGACCTGATTACCCAGAACCAAAGCCAGAAGCATTTAGTATTGGGTAAACGCCCCCAGCGTAATTCCGTTGTGATGCAGAGCAATGATTACTTAGCGCTGTCACACAACAAACAGATCCAACAAGCCCATCAAGCGGCGATTGTCGAACAAGATGACAACGTAGTGATGTCTGCAATTTTCTTACAAGATGAGCAGTCTAAACCTGCGTTTGAAACTGAGCTCGCGAACTATGTCGGAATGGAGAGCTGTTTGCTTTCTCAGTCTGGCTGGGCTGCTAATATTGGGCTATTGCAAACCATCTGCCCACCGGGCACACCTGTGTACATTGACTTCTTTGCACACATGTCGCTATGGGAAGGCATTCGCGCTGCAGGCGCCCTCGCCCACCCGTTTATGCATAACAATATGAATCACCTGCGCAAACAGCTAGAGCGCCACGGCTCCGGCGTTATTGTGGTCGATTCGATTTACAGCACAATCGGCACCATCGCCCCACTACGCGACATCTACGAAATGGCGCAGGAGTTTGATTGTGCCGTTGTCGTTGATGAATCGCATTCACTGGGTACGCATGGGGAAAATGGTGCTGGCTTAGTTCACGCATTGGGTATCACTAACCAAGTCGACTTCATTACCGTTAGCTTGGCTAAAACCTTTGCTTATCGTGCAGGCGCTATTCTTGGGCCGAAGCAGCTTTCAGAAACCTTACCTTTTGTCGCGTATCCAGCTATTTTCAGCTCGACCGTGTTACCACAAGAGGTGGTTCGTTTAGAGAAAACATTAGAGGTAATAAAAGGCGCAGAAGACAAACGAGAAGCCTTATTCAAAAGCGCTAAATCGCTTACTACCGGTCTCAAACGGATTGGCTTTAACATCCGCAGCGAGTCTCAAATTGTGGCACTAGAGTGTGGTAGTGAAAGAAACACCGAACGTGTTCGTGATTTCCTCGAAGAACGAGATGTATTCGGTGCGGTATTCTGCCGCCCTGCGACTGGCAAGAACAAAAACATCATCCGTTTTTCAGTGAATGCCGATATGACGCCAAGAGACATTGACCATGTGCTCACGGTTTGTCACGAAGCGTACCATCACCCCGAGTTAGAGTTCGTGTAACCTTTTTCGAACCATATTTATAACCAACACCAACGGCAGGACTGAATGGACGCTATCATGTCGCGATACAAAAAGAGCCCAGCAATTCGCTGAGCTCTTTCTTGAATCTATGTCTACCCAATGGCCGTGAACTTCAGACTATTACACCCGCTAAATCCAGTGAGCAATTTTATCAAACAGTCGGTTTTTATCGGCAGGTTTAACAATAAAGTCCGACATGCCTGATGATTCCATCTTTTCCAAGGTAACGGGAGAACTGTCACCCGTGTGAGCAATAATCGGCACCGAAGAGTATTCTTTGTCGGCACTGCGAATTCGGCGAGAAGCTTCAACACCGTCCATGATTGGCATTTCAATATCCATCAGAATTAAATCAATATCATCGCTATCCAACGCGTCTAAGGCTTGTTGCCCATCTTCTTTCTGTACGACATCAAAACCCTGCTTTTCCAATAACATTGCCGTAAATCGGCGCAGAGATTCGTTGTCATCGACCACCATGATCGTGCGCTTATTGGTAGCCTCTAACGGTTTTACAGAAACTGATGGCATCACATAGTTGGAGTCGAAAAGTAAGCGTTCGATGGTCGCCTTGGTATTCAGTAGCCAAACTTGTGTTTCCACCCAAATAGGTTCAAAAGCAACGTTTCGGACACGTTTAATTGGGTGATGTTCATACAAATAGATGATTCGAGCTTCAGTGAATGAAAGTAAAGATTCAATCCTATCGAGGCAACTTGCTCTTAAATCCAAGCTCTCCATGTCAACGAATATCAAGTCGAATTCGAACTGGTATTCCTTATTTTTAAGCGCTGATGCTACATCCAACACCGTGAGCTCAAACCCCATAAAACGGGCTACCTCAGTCATTTTATTGGTGAGAACTTTCTGGTCACTCACCATTAGCACAGTCTTAAGTTTAGTCAGTTCATTCTTGATTTCTTTCACCGAATGGGAAGACAAAGACGGAAAAGTCATCGTGAACTGTGTCCATTGATCCACTTCAGACTGACATTTAATTTCACCACCAAACGAGCGCATTACCTTCTGACAAAATGGCAAACCTAAGCCGTAATTACCCGATTGGCCAGTAGTATAAAAGTCCTGAAAAATGCGTCGAATCACATCATTTGAGATGCCTGATCCGTTATCGGTAACCATTATTTGATTGGCCACTTCATCACTACACATGGTGACATGAATATGAAAATCTTCAGGGCAGCGATGGTGGAATGCGTTCTTGAACAAGTTATACATCACGTACTTCAACAAAGTGTCGCTACCCAAGAAATCAAAGTTACTCTGTACGTCTAAAGAGATTGCTGATTTATCAGCAGAGCGCTTGTAATTGAAACTGTCTATCGCATCCTCAACCACCGCTTGCGCTGAATGCTTCTTAAACGTAGATCGAGAGACTCGGTTTTCATCAATTGAAGTCAGTAACAGATCTATCGTTTCGTTACCGGAATGAATGATCTCCATCGCTTCATCGCCCACTTCACGCAACTGAATCACTTCTTCATTGCTTAACGCATATTGCCCTTTTTGATCGCCACTTTTAGGGTTCGGCAATATGGACTGCATGACATCAATAGAGGTAAGTAATCCGCTTAGAGGGTTTCGCATCTCATGGGCAATACCCGCACCAAAAGACTTCGCCAATGACACCTTGTTTTCATGTTCCACCTGATTGCGGAAGTAGAACAAGTTGCCGAATAAGTAGATAAACAAAAAGATTGGCACATGCGTCCAATCCATTGTGAGTTCGAGGTAGAAGCCTTGTGCAATCCAAGCGCACAAGGTAGCAATCCCAATACCGGCAAAGGTTTGTGCAAACATCACTCTCGTCACGTGCACCAATAAAATATGGAGGAAAATAGCCGACATGAATGACATAACCCAAACGTTGGACCAATTATTCATTAGCAGCATGTAGAAGAAGAAACCTGGCAAACAGATAGTTACGGCAACTTGATAATAAGCCGGAAGGTATTTTCGCCATTCAAATGGGACGCGATTGCGAAATATAATGCCAAAGAACAATACCGAGCAAAACAGGCGAAGCGCTAAGTTTTCGTAGGGTTGCGGGAACAAAAACTCCCACACAATGTAGTAAATTGGGAAGCCGACAAAGCCCATCCAACCCACGAGGGTTAAATTCGGTTCTGCGTACTGGTAAACTTTACGAATCGCGTTCATACGAAATACTTTGCTCTCTAAGCCCTGACGTTTATTAATTCTATGATTTGGTTTTTATACTTATATTTTGGCGCCGATTATATTACACATCACGTCCGAGCAGTGAGGTTTCAATCAAATATGTACCAACGCATTTGTTTTTATTATTAAGCGTAGATGAATGATGCACCCTGCTGACGCTTAAATTTAAGTACGAGTGCATGGTTCAGGGATGGGCATGCGCGGTGTTCTTTTGATAACTGTGTTCAGCTTACCGCTATGTCACTGTTACTCGATGCATTTTTCTTGGAGTATCCCCGTAATCTATCACTGCGTAATGTTGCGTTACCCTGTTATCCCAGATCGCCATTGAGCCGTTGTCCCATTTGAAACGAACTTGAAACTCAGGGCGTCTCGCAATTTCAAACAGTTGGCTGAGTAAAACATCACTCTCTTTGCGGTCGAGTTCGTTGATATAACGAGTAAACTGTTCATTGATACAGAGCGTTTCTTTATCCGTTTCAGGATGAACTTGAACAACAGAGTGAACCACTGGCGGATTCTCCTGTGCTGTTTTAATCAAGGATTTGTGCCAATCGAGATCAATGTCTTCTGATTCTATACCTTCAAAGGCCACAAGCGAATGAGTCGCCGACAACCCTCTCAACTTAGCTTTCATATCTTCATGTAGAGATTCAAAAACCGCAGTCATAGAACACCAGATAGTGTCACCACCAATGCTTGGAATGTGTTGAGCATGCAACAGGGAAGCTTTCGACGGCAAGCTGCGCCACGTTAAGTCGGTATGCCAATAACTTTCCTTTGGCGCATTGCCACGGGTTGTTTCAATCACACTCACCTGTGGCGCACTTTCCACGCGAGGGAAGAAAGGATGTGCAGGTTCTAACGTTCCAAAGCGCTGTGCAATCATCAAGTGTTGTTCTGGAGACAAAGTCTGCCCGTCGAGAAAGATCACTTGATGGGCAATAAGTGCCTGATACACCTTATCGAGTTCATCAGCACTGCATGTAGAAAGCTCTAGTTCGTGAATACGAGCGCCGATGTGAGGAGTAATGGGTTCTATTTTCAACATACTTTCGCTTATTGGTGATATTGAGTTGCAGGGCGGATCTGGCTACTAGGCTAATCTGACTACTAACTGTAAACCGGGTAAATGCTGGTTTTCTTTCTCACTTGAAATAGAAAGTCGTCTCTCCGAAACAAAAAAAGAGCTCCTAAGCTGGAGCTCTTTTCGTTTTTTGATACTTCCTGTATCCATAGACAAGTCCAATCTGTAGTACTTTCACTGAAAGCCAGATCATCGATATCTCCAGTTGTGTATCACCAATAAATCTAGCATACAATCTTCAGACTGTTCTGGGACACAACCGAGATAATCAACTCTAGTGCCAAGCCATCTCGCCGCTTAGCACTTTCGCGCCAAGTTCTAAATCGCCTTCCGTAGCCTCAAATTTCGGGTAGGCTTTCTTCATGTAATCACTGATCTCGACCGATGTTGGATTACTTTTGCTCGCCAACGCTTTTTCAATATCAGCCACATAATCCTTCGTGAAGTGAACTGCATTTATTCCTGTTGGCATTTCACCTAAATAGTGACCCGGAATTACAACCTCTGGCTCTAGTGCTTTCATACGCTCCAACGATTGTGACCACTGGCTACGAATCTCTTTCGATGCAGTATCTGCCATCCATACATGCACACCGCTATACACCGACACGCCACCAAACACCGTTTTTTCAGACGGAACCCATAGGTAAGCTTGGTGTGTATTTATCTCTTTCACTTCGATGGTTTCACCTTCGATGCTTAATGTTGTGTCGTTCATCACCATTGGAACAATCACCTTAGAGGGCGCGTTGCCTTCTAATATAGGCCCCCAGTATTCAAGCTTTGCATCTTTGGTGCGTTTGATATGCGCGACAACGGCTTCACTGGCAACGACTTTAACGTTAGGAAATGCCGAAACTATCGGTTCCAAACCAAAGTAGTAATCTGGGTCGCCGCTGCTGATGTAAACCATCGATAATTTTTTGCCTGTGGCTTTGATTTGCTCCACCAAATTTTGTCCGTCTGCGACACTGAATTGTGCGTCAAATAGAATCACTTCTTTCTCACCCGAAACCAATACCGAGCTTGCAGGGAATATCGCGTTCTCACCGGGGTTATAGTGAGTGATGTTCAGATCCACAGCTAAAGCAACACTTGATGCCAGCACGGTTCCTAGGCTTATGGTTCCTAAAAGCATGCTTTTTAATAACAGGTTTTTCGATAACGTATTCATGGCTTTATTCCGATACTTGGAGTTGAACACCTGCCAACTCGTTGAATGTCCAAATATCTTATTTGATTGTTTTTAGATGAAATAGATATCAAATTGACTTTAACTATTGCAGTTTTCGGACATATACTGAGGTCGGTTTAATTCTCTAGGCAATAAAACAATGGATAAACTCGAGGCAATGAATGTCTTTGTCACCATAGTGGAACGTGGCAGTTTGAGCGCAGCGGCAGAGCACCTTGATCTCTCACGAACCAAGGTCACTCGTTATTTGGGTGAGTTAGAAACATGGATGGACACACGCTTGCTTCACAGAACAACACGAAGCTTGAGTTTAACCAGCGCAGGTAAAGAAACACTTGAGGTCGCCAGAGAACTTTTGGCACTGGAAACATCCCTAGCTGGGATCAGAAACCAAAACCGAGAGCATTTAAAAGGTCAGCTGCGTATTACTGCGAGCTACTCGATTGTCGATAGCTTCTTGATGGAATCAATTAGTCGCTTCATCGCCAAATGGCCAGAGGTTTCTATCGACATTATCTCGACTGATCAGACCGTCAACCTGGTTGAGTCACGCATCGATTTGGCCATTCGCATAACCAACGAACTGACGCCCAATATTGTCGCGAAGCAGATCGGTGAATGCCGCTCCGTGATTTGCGCATCGCCTCAATATCTAAAAGAGAAAGGCACACCCACAGAAGCCCAAGATCTAGCGCACCACAACTGTTTATCGTTCAGTTACTTTGGCAAAACCGCTTGGACGTTCAATGGCCCCAATGGGCTCGAATCGGTTCCGATTAAAGGGAATATCAGTGCAAACACCTCAGAGGTTCTGCTTTCTGCCACACTCAAAGGCAACGGTATCTGTTTACTGCCCTTCCCTTCAGTGGAAACCATGATGCGTGATGGTCTATTAGTGCCACTGCTTTCTGAATGGCAACCTAAAACGCTCGGTGTTCATGCTATTTATGGAACGCGTAAACAAGTCACACCGCTGTTAAGAGCCTTTATCGACCATTTATCTGACGAGATGGAACAATCGACAAGTTGGTAGAAGTACGATGCCATCACTAAGGAGGAAAACTTGCCATTAGTAAAACTGATGCAGAATTAAAATCATTAATTTTACTTAACTGTCAGTTGCTTCTATCGTGACTGCATACATCATCAATTAGCTTATTAACGCAGGGAAACTGACTATGACTGCCATTACCGATTTAGACATTTTGTTAAAGTCCATGTCACCAGAACTCATTGAAGGCAACTATGTTTTCTGTACTGTCGACGGAGCGTTAACAGACTATGTTCAGCTCAATCCAATCTCAACTTTTCGTGAGAAAGAAGGTTTAACGCTGGTTCTGGAAGAAGACGTTGCGACCAAAGCTCAGCTAAACTTCGACGGTGTATTTAGCCTTATCACTTTATCGGTACATTCGAGCCTTGAAGCGGTTGGATTAACGGCGGCGTTTGCGACAAAGCTTGGCTCTTACGGCATTAGCGCTAACGTGGTTGCGGGCTACTATCACGACCACATCTTCGTTCAAAAAGACAAAGCAGAAGCTGCAATGAGTGCGCTGAAAGAGTTTTCAGAAGTAGATTAGTAAAGAATTCGATTACTCACAAATACAAAAAAAACGACGTAATCTACGTCGCTTTGGCTTATTGCTTAACGTGCACTCACTGATCAGGCATCAGTGAGCGAACCAGTTAAGCAAGCTTAAAAGTCGCCACTTTGTCACTTAAGCCAGCGGCTTGGCTCTTAAGTTCGTTCGACTCAGTTAAGCTGTCCTGTGCGCCCACAACTAAGTGGTCGGTAACATCTTTAATGGTCGCCACGTTCTGGGTAATTTCACCCGTCACATGTGTTTGCTCTTCAGCAGCCGTCGCGATTTGAGTCGCCATATCGCTGATCAAAGCAACTGCAGTATTGATCTCTTCAAGCGCATGCGAAGCTCGATCGGCATCTTCTACTGAATGTATTGCCAACTTAGAACTGCTCTCCATCAGCTCAACCGCTTGCGCCGTTGTGCGCTGCAGGATATCAATTGTTGATTTGATCTCTTCTGTTGAAGAGTGAGTGCGCTGCGAAAGCACACGTACTTCATCAGCAACCACAGCAAAGCCACGACCTTGTTCACCAGCACGAGCCGCTTCAATCGCAGCATTCAAAGCAAGTAAGTTGGTTTGCTCTGCAATGCCTTGAATCGTTGCGAGTACAGTCGAGATCTCTTGAGCATGCTTGTTAAGTTCGCTAATCACATTACCTGCTTCGTTCACTTCATTGGCTAGGTTATTGATAGAACCTTTAGTGTCGACGACCAGAGCGTGACCACTGTTAGTGCTTGTCGCTGAGTCTTGTGCCGCTTTTGCTGTTTGCTCGGCATGCGATGCAATCTCTTGAGTTGCACAGGCCATTTCCGTTACAGCCGTTGCCACCATTGTGATTTCTTGCTGTTGATGGTTAAGCTCATCCACAGAACGGTTCGCACGTTGAGTACTTTGCTCTGACTGGCTATTTAGCTGTTCTGACTGCCCACGGATATGGCCAATCAACTGCTGTAAGCTTCCAACAAAGGTATTGAAGTTATGAGCCAACTCGCCCACTTCATCTTGGTTTTCTACATGAATGCGTTGAGTCAAATCACCGCTACCATTCGCGATTTGCGCCAATGCTTGAGATACGTGGTTCAACGGACGGAATAGAATAGTACACAAAAGGTTAAACAGTATGGTACATACAATGACGACCAGCAGTGTCACTAAAACTTGACCAATCACTGCATCAAATAACGGTGCAACCAGAGAGTCATGATTAACAACACTCACTGTAATCAGGCTCGTTCCGTCAATAGCACGTGCGTACAGAACATAGTCGCTGCCATTCAGCTCGATAGAAGTGTCTTTACCGCTAGTCAGAGCCTTTTGTACATCGGAGAAATTTAACCCAAGTGAACTGATATTCTTGTTCAGTAACTTAGTGTCAGGGTGCGTATAAACCGTGCCCTTATTGGTCGCGATGAACATGTAACCTTCACCTGGAAGAATCACCTGCTCTAGACTGTTTAAGATGTCTGTAATTTCTACATCAGCACCCAACACAACCTGTTGCCCATGCAGTTGCATTGCTGTTCCTAATGAAACAACGTTCGCCCCAGTTGCTGCAGCAACCGTTGGGTTATCCATGAACACCTTGCTTGGGTTCGCAACCGCATTGGTGTACCAACCCCATACGCGTGGATCATCATTGCCCGGTGGCAACACAACACCGTTCGCATTCTTTTGCGAACCATCAGGAAATGCCAAGAAGACATTATCAAAAGAGGCTGAGTCACGAACCTGTTTTAGATGAGTCACCAAGCTTTCTTGTTTGGACTCTTTCGAAAGAGAAGTAAGCGCACGCTCTTTGGATAAGATCCAATCCGATACATATTGATTGTACGAAGCCGATGCGCCCTCTAAGCGCTGTTCAACTTCAATATCCAACCTTTGCAGTGAAGCACGAAAAGACAATGCCTCGACCAAAATCCCCCCCAGGATAATGGCCATACTGGCTGAAATCGCCAGCTTATTTTTAAGCGAGAGTTTCTTGAACATAGGAAACCTATAATTTGGAAGTAATAAACCGTGGCGAACAAATTGATTGCCAAAGCGGTTTGCAAGCGGGATATATTTTACGCTTTAAAATAAATTAAGAAACCAGCTAACCGGTTGAATTATTCATATGTGTGAGTAAGAGCACGCATCGTAACCCATTGATTTAGAGAATGGTAAACTATAAATTTTGAATTAATGAGTTAAACATGGTCAGCTGATGAGTGTCTCTGTTTGAGAGTAATAACGGCACAGATCGCGCTATACCGTTAGATCATTAGGAAGGTATTTAAACGTGTTGAACGTCTGAATAGAAACAGGTTGCGGACAAAGTAGTCAAAAGTTGATCAACCAAAGTCCAACGTTAACAGCAATCGTGTTTCGTCAGATGAAGTGACTGGTGAACGGTGAACAAGGCCTCTATTCTCATTGCCACTCCAACGCTCCCCTTTTAATAACGCAACATCACCACTGGCCATTTTCTGGATGTCAGATTCGTCGTTGTACAGGCCTGAAACAGAATCAGGCTTTCCGTTAGCCCCTAGCCCTAACTTAGAACGGTCGACTAAGTCGTTTGGCAACCATTGAGTCGCAACACCATGATAAGTTGTCACCAAGCGGCAAGGCACTTGATCAAAATGGAAACGTGGGCACATCGCTTTATTCAGAACGGCTAAACGTAACCCGACTTCTTCAAGCTCAAACAAACAACAGAACATATCCACCAGCTCTGCCATGTTTTCTAATAGCGCTTTAGAGGCGGTGCCATCGGTAGCAAATTCCAACTTATCGAAAGCATTATCAGGTGACACGCTAACAGACTTACTAAAGTTTGGATTCAAGGCGATAAATTCACTAATTGCCGTCGTTAAGCCTTCATCAAACTGTCGCTGCCATACCGCTATATTAATATCACTTTGGTAGATATCCGCTAATACCGTTGGCTGCTCAGAAGCACTCAAGCTTGGCTTGTGATTTGCCTTATCCTGAATACTCACAGCTGAACTAATGTTGAGTGGCTGGCTGCTATTGGTAGCCAAAGGCTTGGTTAACACGGCATTCATTACGTCGTCTCCTTGATACATGCTCATCGCTTCCCTTTTACCAACAGAATAATTATTCTTGGCAAGAGTGATTTTGGTTATGTTATAACATAACTAAAAATAAACAAGTCACTTCGTCGATCATGATTCCAGTAATACAGCGACGCTCTTCTTTTCCTGCGGTAATTTTTCGAATGCTGAACTAAGCTTCTCTCAATCACTCTTTCCAAAAAGTCATTTTAAAAACGTACGACTCAAGAACGTAAACCTGTGAATTCATCAATCTGGTGACAACTTATGAAAAAACTAATCTCTACATTCGGCCTCCTATGCACCGTTATCTCCGCTCAATCTTTCGCGGAGTCGGGCTACACATTAGATCCGAAGTTATCGAACATCACATTCGCGACCATTAAAAAGCAGTTTGTTGTCGAGCCCGCATCCATCAAACCTATGTCTGGAGGACTTACCGAAGAGGGTCAGTTTTCAATAGTATTGGACTTGAAAAGCGTGAGCACCGGAGTCGCTATTCGTGACCAGAGACTGAATGAACTCTACTTTGAATCGATGACTTTTCCTGAAGTGAAGATCTCTGGGAAGGTTGAACCGTCGATGCTATCTGGTGATCCAAAAAGAACAACAGTAGCAGCGGAAGTTACTTTACACGGCGTAACCAAAACGATCGATTTCCCAGTTGTGGTGGCTCCATCCTCAGGGTTTGTCATGGTTAGCTCAGCTTCGACAATCATCGTCAACGGCGCTGATTTTGGGATATCGACAGAGAATCTAAACACACTTTCAGCGACCGTGGGTGGATTAGCGATTTCCGACCAAATCCCTTTGGGCTTTAACCTACTTTTCGACCAATAATGGACTTATAACTATTCCTTTCTATTCTCCCTCATTTCACATTCATCAATCGTTTGAGAGCGGTGAATGTGAGTAAGAGTACGCGACAACGCAATAAACTGAATTAGGTTTGAATAAACTAAACCAAAATTTCCACTCGATTTCCCCAAGTCGGCCAGATAAACATCCCTCACAAAGTATTAAATTTAGCGTTATATAGGCTCAGAGATGTCGTTGATGTCACATGTCGTTACACAGCATGACGCCTTAAGGCTTTACATCTTGGGCGAGGTAAACAACAATCCCTGAGAACAAATCCATAACATAATGTATTTAGAAATTATGAGTAACACAGAAAACAAAAAATCGAGTCCTCTTTTCGAAGTCGTGTTTAACGTCTTTCTTCCTTCATTCATTTTAATGAAGTTCAGTGGAGATGAGCATCTCGGAACAGGCTTAGCTTTGCTTGTTGCCCTTGCCTTCCCTATTGCTTATGGTGGCATGGAGTTAATCCGCAATAAGAAGTTCAACTTCATCGCTGCGCTCGGCTTTGTAAGCGTGCTATTGACGGGCGGTATTGGTTTCTTTGAGCTAGACACTCGTTGGTTAGCACTAAAAGAAGCATTAATCCCTGGTCTAATTGGTTTGGCGGTTCTTGGCTCAACCTTCACCCGCTACCCGTTTATCCAGAAAGTTATCTTCACACCGGCCCTATTAAATATCTCTCTTATTGAAGAGCGCCTAAAGCAGTTCGGTAACCAAGCAAAGTTTGATCGTTGTCTAATGACATCCAACTACCTATTCGCGAGTACTTTCGCATTTTCTTCAGCTATGAACTACTTCCTAGCGACTTGGATTGTGACTAGCCCTGCTGGCACCGCTGCCTTTAATGAAGAACTTGGCAAGCTGACACTTTACAGCTACCCAGCAATCGCCATCCCAAGCATGCTGATGATGTTAGGTATTTTCTACTACATTTGGCGTCAAGTTCGCACGATGACATCACTAGAAACAGAACAAATTTTTATTACTAAATAGTTCTGAATTAACAAATCGCTCTGACAGCACAACATGAAGCCCAGCAATTAAGCTGGGCTTCTTTGTTTTTACTCTTTCGTTATCAACGTGATAGATGACAGCTTCGATTTGGATTATGAATCGAACGGGCAACCCTAATGCTCTTTTCTCAAGTAAATTTGGGCAACATGTCTATAAACCAATAATAATCAATGAATTGCATTGATTGAACCGACAGATGCTTTTATAGTCAATTCTGTTGGTTACTTTACAAAGCTCTACCCGCTCACTGACATTATTTCAATTGCTGTTGATAAGATCGCATAAGCTAGGTGCTAAAGGTAGACGCTAGCCGTACTCAATAAGGAATATAGATTATGAACAAATCTCAATTAGTTGAACACATCGCGACTTCTGCAGACATCTCAAAAGACCAAGCAGGCACAGCACTAAATGCGCTAGTTGAAGGTATCTCTACTTCGCTTGCGAACGGTGATGACGTATCGATCCTTGGATTTGGTAGCTTTAAAGTTAACTCTCGAGCTGCTCGCACTGGTCGTAACCCGCGAACCGGAGAAGAGATTCAGATTGCCGCATCAAAGACGCCAGCATTTAAAGCGGGCAAGGCACTAAAAGAGACGTGCAACCTGTAACACAAAAAACACAAGGAAGATTACGATGACGACTAAGGAAAAAGCGAAAACGAGCCGAAGCAAAAAAGCAGGCAAGTCGACTAAAGCGCAAGCCGAAACGCCTAAGACTCGTCAACGCATTGAAGAGCTTCTCGAAGAGCGTGAACTGGCTAAACTGTTAGAACTTTAGTTTATATAAGAACTAAAGTTTAGGTTTAAGCAAGGTGATAGTTTGTTATCGTTCTAATGCCACTGCAGATTTGTAGTGGCATTTTTGATTTAGGAGCAAGCGCCTCTAATAAATAACATTGATACCCCTCCCCACTAAAGCGACAAACACATCTGTCCAAAATCTGAACGCTAAGTAACTGATTGAGTTACATAGCTATACATATCCATACTTACCCAAATCACCTTTTTCACTATCATCATTTTCTTGTTATTGGTGAGATTATTGGAAGGGTTCATGACACGACTATGTTCGGGCAATCCTTCTTCTTTGAGGTGATTATGAATGTCGTTCGCATGGGGATTGAAGCAAATACCCATAAAAATAAGGGTAAGTACAAAGCGATAGTTAAGTTTACTATTCGAGCCCTGTTTTATTATTCAGCTACTCGAAAAATGAGTAATAATTTCAACTCTGAAGAGAGAAAGTTATTATTTATCAAGCAACCCAACTTCCTTTCTAAATTTGTGACTCCCTACTTATGTACTGGCTTTAGCAATAAAGAAAAGATCGATATCTTATCCAAACACTACGACTGGTTTGAAAACACCTTCGCAACAGAAGCTAGACACCAAATCTATAACGAAAGGCTCAATCTTTTAAAACTTGAGATAGATGACAACGTTTATCTGGTTAATCTCAGCTTCGAAAGAAACGCGAGAAAAGAAGGTGAACTGACAATTTCATTGACCAACTCTCAACTCGAAAAAATGTATACCATTTCATTTACTGTTTTCGACAACAACATCTACATCGGCGGTATACAGGGTGGCGCCAATGACAATGGATTTAGCCGCACATTCACCAAAGCTTTTTACGGTTTAAGACCTAAATCCTTCATGGTAGAAACACTACGACTGCTCGCTATTAACTTGGGTATCGACAATATCTATGCGGTAAAAGAGTCTGGTCATGTCTCGAACTCATTACGCTACGGTAAGAAAAACAAAGACATCAGCCTTAAATACGACAGTCTGTGGGAAGAGCACGATGGACAGGTGCATGATAACTATTTCTATCGTCTCCCGACAAACCCGAACAGGAAAGATCTTGAAGCTCTAAAACGTCAAAAGCGTAAGTTGTATCGCGAGCGTTATGCCTGGCTAGATCTGTATGAACAAGATCTGAAGAACGTAATCAGTCAGCACATCCATGATCCTGTTCATTATGCTCATGACAGTTAATTTGGCTAACCTGTACTCGACTCGCTAACGCGTATTACCTTTACTAGCGTGCTTTAGTCTAATCACAGCCCTTGGACCAAACGCTCAATCCCGAGGTGATAGCTTTAAAATAAATATTAGACAATGCTAATTTACATCTTTATAGTATCTAGGTATTTCGAAAACTACTCAATCGCCGGCGACCAGCCAGTACTGATCATTAAGAAGATACAAGCTCTATGCTCGGCAATTTGTATAGTTAAACTTAGAGACAGTAATAGGTAAACGTATGACTAAAATTGTAATCATCGGTGGCGTAGCTGGAGGTGCTTCAGCTGCTGCACGCGCTCGTCGTCTTAGTGAAGAAGCCGAAATCATAATGTTTGAACGAGGACCATTCGTCTCTTTTGCCAACTGTGGATTGCCATACCACATAGGTGGCGATATCGAGGATAGAAGCAAGCTTCTGTTACAAACACCTGAAAGCTTCTTAGCTCGCTTCAACGTTGACGCACGAGTGATGAACGAAGTTACCTCTATTGATCGCACCAATAAAACCGTTACAGTCAAAAATCTTGTTGATGGTAATCACTACAGCGAGAGTTACGACTTCTTATTACTCAGCCCTGGAGCCGGTGCCGTCGTTCCTCCCATCTCAGGAATCGATAACCCCCTCACCCATTCACTACGCAATATTCCAGATATGGATCGCATCATCGAAACAATCCAAATGAATAAACCTGAGCACGCGACAGTTGTTGGCGGTGGCTTTATCGGCTTGGAAATGATGGAAGCGTTTCATCAGCTTGGGATCAAGACTTCGTTGATTGAGATGGCTGACCAAGTAATGACGCCAGTAGACCGGGAAATGGCCGGCTTTGCCCATGCGGAGATTCGTGACAAAGGCATCGACCTAAAACTCGGCGTCGCGCTTGAGTCTGTGAAATATATACCTAACGAACACATCGCAAGTTTTGATTCAGGCGAGAGCGAGAAGCACCAACACATAGAGGGTGAATTAGAATTAACACTTAATAATGGCGAGTCATTAACTACTGATATCTTAATCATGGCTATCGGTGTGCGTCCTGAGACTAAGTTAGCAAAAGAAGCAGGACTTCAAATTGGCGAACTAGGTGGTATCTACACCAATGAAATGATGCAGACTAGCGATCCTAGCATCTACGCTGTGGGTGATGTGGTCGAAGAAAAAGACTTTGTCACAGGTGCACAAACTCTAGTTCCGCTTGCTGGCCCTGCTAACCGTCAAGGTCGTATGGCTGCCGACAACATGCTCGGACGCAGTGAAACTTATCAAGGTACACAAGGCACGGCTATCTGTAAGATTTTTGACCTAGCCGTTGCCTCAACAGGGAAAAACGAAAAACAGTTGAAGCGTGAAGGCGTCGACTATGAAAAAGTCTATGTGCATACCGCAAGCCACGCTAGCTACTATCCTGGCGCTGAGATTGTCTCGTTCAAGATGTTATTCGCCCCTAAGACAGGGAAAATACTAGGTGCGCAAGCCGTCGGTAAAGATGGCGTTGATAAACGCATTGATGTTATGGCAGTAGCTCAACGTGCAGGTATGACCGTTGATCAGCTTCAACACCTTGAATTAACCTATGCACCACCTTACGGGAGTGCCAAGGACGTGATTAACCAAGCCGCATTTGTTGCCAACAATATTATTAAAGGTGACGCGACACCTATTCATTTCGATGAGATTGCAACATTAAGCGACAACCAACTCCTACTCGATGTTCGTAACCCTGGCGAACTAGAAAATGGTGGCTTTATTGAAGGCGCAATCAACATTCCTGTCGACCAACTGCGTCACCGCATGGACGAACTATCAAAAGACAAAGAGATTGTAATCTACTGCCAAGTCGGGTTACGTGGTAACGTGGCTTATCGCCAACTCGTCAACAACGGCTTTAAAGCACGCAACTTAATCGGTGGTTATAGAACACTCATGTATGCAAAAGCTTAAGGATTAATACTTAGTCGCCGGTAATGGTGCGCGGACACTTACGGGCTAGTTGCTGAGAGAAAGTCGCTCATAAATAGATGCGAGTAGTTAATAGTAAACATTGAAAAACCGAGCTTGGCATTTAAGTAAGTGCCAAGCTCTTTTATTATTCGTAGGAGTCAATAAAAGCTTGCAGTGCTCGCTGATCGACAATTTCTAACCCTTGCTCTCCTTTTCTGATGAAACCTTTGTCTAATAGGTCTTTAACCGCTCTTCGATACACTCTGCTCGATGTGCCAAAACGTTCCGCTTCTTGATTCACTTTATCGAAACCGCCTAACACAGTGTTAGTCTCGCTTTGAACCAATAAATCATACGCAATATTGTAGGTAATTGAGTGTAAAAGACGGTTAGTGTAAATACCCATAGAGTCTTGATAATCTTCCGCCAATGCAGAGGCAAAGAAGAACATCATCCCCGGATTTTCAAGTAGTGCTTCTGCTAATCTCTGAATGCAAATAACATCAACTTGCATGTGTTCATCAGCCACTACGTTCCACTGACAAGGGGTCTGCGTGAAAAACTCCATCTCACCGAAGATATGATAATCACAATTCACTTCGCCCAATTGAAAGCGTCGCCCATTAGCCGCCGAAATACTCATAGAGACTCTTCCAGCGGGCACTACATAAAGATACTGAAGCTGTTCACCTTGACGTAGGATTTCATCATTTTGATTGAAGTAACGAGAGTTAACTTGGTGTTGGTAGATGAGATCTCTAAATTCAGAGCTTTTTTGTTCTAAGTAGTTTTTAAAGCGTCCGCTTGAGTATGGTGCAATCTTCATACTTACTCTCTCATTGCATTACTGCTGTTTATATTCAAACGATTGTAACCACTTAAACCACAGGAGAGAACCCAATAAAAAAGCGACGGTCTCCCATCGCTTTCGTCTTGCATTTATTCAGGCTCTTATTGAGTAATTAATGCTTCCAGTGCCACTAATGACGCTAGCCGCTCTCCTTGCATCATTACCTCTGCCTCATCGACATATTGCCCAACGCCCTCCTTTACATCTTGTTCGTACAAGACAACATTGTTCAAGATAGAAGCGACATTAAGCCCTCTCAAGCGTCCCACGGTAAACAGCGCGGATGTTTCCATGTCTGCACCTAAAATGCCTTTGCCATTCCAGTACTGACAAAGCGCCTTCTCGTCATCGGTATAAAAACTGTCGTGTGAGCGTACCGTGCCCAAATAGTAAGGTGTTGTTTGCTGCTGCAAGAACTTGTCTAGCTCTTTAAGCAGAGAGAAGCTTGCATAGGCGGGATACGACGGCTTAACGTAAGCGGTAGAACCACCCTCATCGCGAACCGCGCCCTCTGCAATAATTAGCTCACCAAGCCCGATATGTGACTGCATCGCGCCTGCAGACCCTACTCGGACAATATGAGTCACACCACAAAACTTAAGCTCTTCTACCGCAATGATCATTGAAGGTGCACCAATGCCCGTGCTGCAAACCGATATCGCTTTACCTTGATATTGACCAGTGAAGATTCGATATTCACGGTTTTCAGAGACCAGTTCAGCATGTTCAAGCAAGTTAGCGATTCGATTCGCTCTATCTGGCTCACCACAAACAATAACTAACGGAGCAATTTGCGTTTCATCAACGCAGATATGAGGTTGCTTTGCCATCTTCACTCCTAAGAAGCCGTTGCTTGAGTTAACGATTTATCACTGTTTCGTTTAGCTGTGCGTGCCCACTCACGAGTACCGTTTGCCGCAATAAACATTAAGATTGCGTATTGAACAGACATTGCGTACACACCCTGCGTCGCATAAATACCAACGCTGATAATGTTAATCACAATCCACAGTATCCAGTTTTCAACATACTTACGTGTCATAAGAACTTGAGCAACAATAGATAGAATGGTCATCGTGGCATCCCAGAATGGGAACGCATCCGGTTCAAGCACTGGCTCCGCTAAATCCGCACCAAATAGATTCAGGCTATCTACCGCGATGTTTGCTAGCGCAAAAAAGAATGGGTCGATGTACATAGTTAACAAAGCAATAGAAATCGCACACGCTACGGCCGTTGCTACTAGTTTATTTTGGCTCAACCAACGAACTTCTAGCGTTTCACCTTGCTCATTAGGACGTGTCCATGCGTACCAACCGTAAATGTTGGCACAGAAGAAGAACAATTGAAGAAGTAGCAGTCCGTATAACTGAATTTGGAAAAAGATAACCGCAAATAAGGTGACATTCAGCAATCCGAACAGGTAGTTAATGGTTTTTTCTTGGCTTGCAAACCAAATACACAACAGACCAAACACGGTGCCGAATGCTTCAATCCAGCTCATTGCGTAGCCATCCCCTATTGGGATATTGACTAAAGTATTGTTGATATCAAGTAGAGCGAATAGGTCCATAGATGTGTCCTTTATTATTTGTTTTAGTGGCACCTATTTTATTGCGCCTCTCCAAATAAAAAGGAGGACATTTGTCCCCCCTAGAATGCATGCGGTCATAAATCAGAATATTAAATCCGGAAAATCAATTTCACGGGAAGATGTCATAGCCCTCCCACAGTCTCGAACTCGAAACTCCAGCACCAGAACAGCCCCCTTCCAAAAACGAAATTTTAGCTTACTGGCTTAACGCCGATATCGCATTGACGGTTACGTTTGAGAAGCGCATGATTTTATCTTGAGCAGAATCGTTGTCTGGCGTGTTAACCGTGTAATCGCCCCAAAACTCGTTCTGTGCAACGTACTCAATTGAATGGCAGGTCACATGAATAAAGTAATTATGTTAGTAATGGGGCTGCTTTTTACCAGTCGATTGTTTGCCAGTATTGTTCCTCATGTTGGTCAACTTGAGCATGATGCGCCTATTCTCCTTCGCTCGGCATTGATTGTAGGGGTTGCGGCTTACGCGGTTTGGAGTGCATTTAAATACTTCAAAAAGATCAAGGCCTCAGATTCAGATCAACTGTAACGGCGAAAGTCCAAAAGCTTTTGAATAAGCCTCTAATTTCGATTACTGATCTGCGAAATAATCGACCAAGATTTTACGCCACTTTCGTGACTCACGAATCTTCAACAGGGCGCGGTTAATCTCTTCTTCGTACACGTTATTTTCAGTGATTATGAAACCGTAGTTGGACTTTTATAACTGATAAAACAACACCGCTATACCAAGCTTAAGTTTGATAGCTAGAAACTGACATAAACTGACTTTGTGCCGACGAACATAACTTTCCGCACTGAGTAATTTGGCTTTCTAGGAAGTAGATATTACGTCTACTTTTCACCCACTGGGCACGAACTTCCAGTTCTTGACCAATCAAAATCGGATGATGAAAACGAGAGGTTAAACTCACCGTCATCGCCTTGATATCATTCTGAAATAGACAATGCAACATCGCGCTGTCATGCAGTGTAGTGACAATGCCACCTTGCATGATGCCATCGTAGCCCTCAGTTTTATCTGTTGGTACAATCTTGGCTCTGGTTTTATATTTAGCTACTGCCTCATGCTTAGTTAAAGTGTCATGCTCGCCAATAGCTTCAAAGCAAATGGCGCTGTCGTTGAAAAAACCTTGGCTGCACACTTGGCAACGCCGATGATTGTGTGGAAAGAAAACCTTCATACTTACCTTTACCCATAGATTGCTAGAGATTGATATGGCTCGACCAAAAAAACATCGCCAGTTGTGTACCCGTACGGCTTACTCTTGTTTTAAGCCCAATGGTGTTCCTATGGACGAGCTTCATAAAGAAGAATTGCTATTGGAAGAGCTCGAAGCCTTGCGCTTGGCTGATCAAGAAGGCCTGAGCCAGCTTGAAGCCGCTGAACAAATGCAGGTGTCTCGCCAAACGTTCGGCAACATTATCAAGCGTGCACGAGCTAAAGTCGCCAAGTGCATCGTCAATGGTCACGCGTTGGTGATTCAAAGTAGTTAATTAACGTGTTAGCCAGAGGTTATTTAACTCAGTGAGCGAGAACTCTGATGCTTACTTCGATACTTAGCTTGATGGCTCAGTAATCTGATACAGCTTTTTGCTTTGCCCTTCACACACATCCTTGCAATTGCATTCACGCTCAATATCTAACTGCGCCAATCCTCCACAGCTGCCTTTGATTGGCTTGCGCGAAAAAATCACGCCTATCGCCATCAATGTAACGACTCCGACAAACCCCAATAGCGTCAACAAAAAGGTCATTGTCGGAACCCTCGAATAGCATCTAGCTGATTAGGCTGTACCATTAGAATCGAAGCTTGTTTTTTGTGCCCGTTTTCGCCGCACGTTTTATTGCCACACCCACTATTTCTCGGCTCGCGACCATAATCGAGATCGGTCACTTCCCGTAGATTGTCGAAATCCAAAGCCCCGATTTCTGCCTTACCTGTCGATGCCAAGACTCGAATATCGTTATTGAACAAGTGCGCCAGCATCTTCTTACCAATATAACGAACCACCACAGATTTCACATCGTAAGAACGGAGAACCGAAATCCATTGCTTCTTTTTATTGCAAGAGGTGTCGGAGTCAATCAAAGGAACAATCTGTTTTATCTGTCGTTGTTCATCGACAATCGCGATCTGTGGGGAACGAGCAAAGTGGTTGCCAACATGAAGGTCGCGACAAGGTACTGCGTATAACATAGTAACTTCCTGTTATTGATGATCAGGAGTTCAGCATACGCCCCATTATTGGCATATGCCAATAACTATCATGTGAAAAATAAGATTTACTGGATCGATAACTAAGATCACAAGCACCCAAACTTACCGTCATCTTCAGCCTATCTCAGTTACCTTTCAAATAACCATATATACTAGGGGGTAGTATTTTTACTGGGGGTATTTTTTGCGTTGTTAATGCCTGTTATCAAGAGCCAAGCTCAAACCCATTACAAAAAGGCCTCGCACAACCGAGAGCTTAATCGACTATTCAACGTCACACACTAGTCTGAATAATGTCGAATTAGGGACCAATCAAAGATGTTTATAGGAAAAATAGGTTGGATTGAAAATCAAGAATTGCAGTCGGCTTCAATGTAAACAAGCTTATAATTTGAAGTGAACAACGCATCGGGTTGTTATAATATAACATCACACTAAATTACCATCATTTCTCATGAAACAGCCATTTATTCTAATCGATGTCATCAATCGCCTCTCCACACGCTATGTAAGCCGTTTCTCGACATGCTTTCGCTCTCTCAAGGGCTTGACTGTTGGCCTAGCATTATTGTGTTTTGCGCCAAATCTATATGCCCACCCTCACTCTTGGATAGAGATGAAAACTCATATTGAGGGAGAGAATGGCATGATCACCGGTCTCTCTATGGAGTGGTCTTTTGATGCAATGACCTCGATGTACATGTTGGATGGAGAAGACGTCTCTGCCGATACAGAAACTGAAACATTCAAAAAGCTCGCTGCGTCTGTAATCGAAAACATGATGTACGAGCACTACTTCACGTACTTTTATGATGGTAAAGAGCCCATCAAATATCAGGTGGTTGAGAACGCAAAGTTTGAGCGTGATAAAGCCAAGATGGTTCTAACATTTGACCTACCACTTTCTAAACCTAAGCCTGTGACACGAAACTCGCTTCGCGTATTGATTTTTGACCCTAGTTACTTTGTCGACATGTCGTGGCTATCCAACAGCGACGTGACATTGTCACCTGAACTAGCAAGACAATGCCATTTAGAATTAATCGAGCCTAACCCGACGCCAGAGCAAATGAGTTATGCAATGTCTTTACCTGTCGATGCAGATCCAGATAACACGCTAGGCCAACTGTTTACACAATCGGTTGAGCTTCATTGTGCGGCGGTTCCCGCTTCTTAGTCGCAGTGGTTCGTTTCAGCCTTTAAGTCAGCGTCTAGCTGATTAAGCATGGCAACTAATTAACAGAAAGATTTCAGATATAGGTTCTTGTTAAATGAAGAAAAATCAATCCAAAATCAATCACTACCTCATTAGTGCTGGCGCGTTCGTGCTTATTGCTATTGGTGCGTATCAACTGTGGTCCATGTGGCCATCGTTAGTTATCTCTAGCATTCAATGGCAAAGAGAAGTCAATTCAGAACTTGCAGACCTGCTCTATGAAGCTAAATCCAACCCTTGGGGCGCAGGCAGTTACCTTATCGGGTTCAGCTTTATCTATGGCATGCTTCATTCTTTGGGGCCAGGGCACGGCAAAGTTATCGTGTCGACTTACTTAGCGACTCACCCAACCAAAGCCAAGGCGAGTTTAGTGCTTACGGCCGTCTCCGCTTTTTTACAAGCATTGGTCGCAATCTTACTAGTAAGCGTGTTGCTGTGGGGCTTTAGTGCTTCCATGCGAGTAGTGAATGACAAAGCGAATATGTTTGTTTCATTAAGCTTTGCCTTAGTCGCGGTCGTCGGCGCACTTATATGTTGGAAGGCTTTGAAAAACATCTACACCGCTATGCGTAAGCCTAAGCTGAAAGTGAAAGCCATCACTACACTCGCAACAGACACAGCTGCGACAATTTCAGCGCGTTCGCCAATGGCACTTCGTTCATCAATATCAGCCCCTTCTCCGATAATCGACGCTACTAGCACAATGCAAGCCGCAGCTAACACTCATGCAGATCATTCTCATGCCGACTGTGGGTGCGGCCACCAGCATGTAGCCGATGCAGACGCAATCAACAAAGCCTCAACGCTCCGAGAATATGCTGGAATTATAGTGACGATTGGCGTAAGACCGTGCACCGGAGCCATCATGGTACTGCTTTTCGCAAACATGGTTGGCCTATATTGGATGGGTGTTGTCAGTGCTTTTGCCATGGCGATTGGTACTGCTTTCACAACCTCGACGATTGCTATAATGACACTAACAGGCAAGAACTTGGTAAAACGCTATTTGGCAGCAGGTAACAAGAATAACAGTGCTTCACTAAAAGCCGCAGGTCATTATTTACAGCTATTCGGTGGTGTTTTACTTGTCTTAATTGGCTTGTTGCTAATGAGTGGACAAGACAGCGGTATGTCGCCTGTTTTCACTATGTAGCGAACGATGTAATAACAAACCTCAGTTTATTGCGACCTTTACCATTTTTACTAAAAAACACTAGCCCTTATCTCTCAAATCTGAATTAACAGCCACATAATTTCTACTAACCTAACTTTGCACAGCCAGTTAGGTTAGTAGTCAGCCATTCAGAACAGCGCGCTCTATGTAGTTCTGTAACAAACCTACATCCAACTTTGATTTTCCTATTCTTAGCTACTCTTTCATAAACTAACTTAGATTGTTCTAACAATATTAGAGCACTATCCCCCTCCTTTTGAAAATAAGGACATAACTTCCGCAATCCAGAAACTACGATCGCACTCTTCCTATTTTGAAAAAAAATAGAGCAGCAGTTTTATCAATTGAGTAACAAGCCGAAATTATACCCAATAAATTTCACATCAAACTCCAAGCCTTTACCTTACAACTACAGATAGAGCTTTCTTCAACCAAATTCTTGGATAACCTATACTCAAAGGTAAACAAATGAAACTATACATTCCGAGCGCCACGCTCAGTGTTTTGTTACTTTCTCCGAGTTTCGCGAGTGCCGAAGATATACCTGATTCACACGAATTGCGTAATTTCTCGATGCGTTCACAAAGCTCTGGGATAGCCCCACCGCAAGAAGTACTCGGCGTTTATGTTGTCAATTCTGGTCCTGGTCTGGATACCGGTTGTACCTATGCTTCTGGCGGACCTCTACTTATCTCTTTACCTGTTCCTATGGTTGTCAGCCCCAACGTTTTACAAAGTGACGGGAGAATTGCCCCAAGTAAACTGGGCGATATGCAGCAAAAAGGCGTTCTCGGTTCTAACGCAAGGATTAGCATGCCGGTCTTCGACATAGACTCCAATGCCAACGTCAGTAATATTGCTCCAGAAATAGATATCGTATCTTTTAACGGAAAGTCTTTAGGTACGCTGCAAGGCGCTGATAACCGTTGGACGGATACTAACCTTCAAGTCGATATCAGTGATGTCAAGTTCGGCCAAAACAATGAGATTCGCGTCGATATTGATACTGGCAATACGGGAGACAACTGGTGTATGTCTGTCGATTGGGTCTCAATCGAGTTTGATGTTGCCATTCCTGTGATTCTTGCTCATGGCATTGCTGCACAATCAGACACTTGGGATGATGATACGGCTCCAGGCGTGCTTTCTACACTTGATGACTATGGCATTCGTTATACTCGTTTCTCTGCTGACAAAAATGGAACCACAGCGACTAACGCTAATATCTTGAACAACAAAATTCAGGGTTTTCTCGATGAGTTGAAATCCGACAAAGTTCACGTCATTGCACACAGTAAAGGCGGGCTAGATACCCAAAACCTCAAAGCACTTAGCCCTTCCTTTGAGATAACCTCCCTTTCTACTTTCTCCACACCTCACCTTGGTAGCGTCGCAGCAGATTTGTCGGTGATAAAAATGGACCACTACGCCGATATCTACAGTAACGTCAGTACCGATCCAAATAATTACGCTGGCAAGTACATGCAACTCCCAAATATTCCGTTTGCGGGTCCTAAAATGCCTGGTATCCGTGATCTAACAACGGATACAGCATCAAACGCGATCCAAATGCGTACTCGCGGCAATATTGCAAATACATTTTCTATTGGGGCAAATGCCGATCTCAACCAAGACGGTGTTATTGAGAAAGATCCTGATATCGTTGGCCTATTCCCATGGGGATCGCGTTGGGCAGGCGTTACCGCTTGGCAGGCGCTAAGAAGCTTTAGTTCTGCGGCCTACCTCGATACTCAAACTCAACCGGTCACAATGCCAAGTGTGCATGGACCACAAGCTCATCCAATCACCATAGTCAGTTACCAAGCCATTCAAACAGTACCGCAAGAAAATGATGTTGTTGTGACCTTGGCAAGCGCTAACCCAAGTTATACCAATGCATTGGGTAACGTATTGGCTAACCACTCAACAATGAAAACGGGACAAAACGTTGAACGTTTTCTACAACAAATTATTTCAATGCGCTAAGGAGTGGCCACAATGAAATTCATCAAGCAATTAGTGATGGTGTTCAGTCTTTTCTGTACCTTCATCACACCGGCTATCGCCAGTAATGCAATACCCGTTGGGATGAGTACAAGCACGACACTATCTCAACCAGTGACTAGTAACGATAACGAAGTCACAATGCTATTTACCATCGACAAAGCGGAAGCCCTAAAAGCAGAAATCATCGTGCCGTTGGATGATGCAACCGTATATTTAGTCAAGCCTAACGGGCAAGTCGCAACATCATCCAATGATGTGCAAGCGAACATACTTTCAGGTGACACACAAAGTCCGCCGCTACCGGGCAGCTATTTATTTTTGCCTGAAGTAACTAACCCTGAACCTGGCGAATGGAAGATCGTCGTTGATTTTCCAAACCCAAGTTACAACACAGTAATTATTGCTCAGGTTGCGATCCAATCCCCTATTGCGTTTGGCATGGCGATAGCTGCAAACCAATTTGTGGTCGGTGAACCAGTTCCCGTTTCTGCATTACTGACAAACAAAGGGAATCCAATCACAGGTGCCCAAACCAGCGCAGTGATCATTGATGAAGCTGGAATAAAAACACGCCTGACGCTTAAAGATGAGGGTGTCAATTTCGATGCTATTGCTAAAGATGGTGTCTACAGCAATATTTTCGTTCCACCCGCTGAAGGGGATTATCTAATTGAAGGCATAACGTCTTTTGAAGAATATGGAACAACTATCACTCGCCAGACAAGTAAAAAAATCCACGTACTACCCTCTGACATTGAATTTGTCAGCCTCTCACTCGCTCCACTGTTTTCCTCTGAAGGCTGTGTTATTGCCTTAGAGCAGCGCTTGGAACTTGATGTTAAATCCGCGGGGGATTTTGCCATTCATGGTTACCTCACCGATGGAATTGACGAGCTGAACACAAGCAAACGTCTGCAACTCAAACCTGCGAAGCAAATCGTCACTCTACAGTACTCAACTGAAGATATTTTTGGCGCGTTTGATTCAGCGTCTACTTTGACCTCCAACCCGACGATCATCTACGCAATCACTCAAGATGACATACGAATTTCAGCCCCTCGAATTCAGTTTGAAGAATTTATTGATTTAGCATCTTTTGAGCGTTGCCGCGAACCGATTGAAGTCACGGGGAGTTTAGTCACCACACCGACTATGTCGCAAGATGGAACCTACATTGATTCGCTGAGTTTTGAGTTTCCTATCCATGTTACGCGCAGTGGAACTTACACAGGTTCGGTAAATATCGTTGGTGCAGCCGGAGAGTATTTAGAGCTAGTGAGTTTCCAAGAACCGCTTGAGGCTGGCGAAAACACCATCAAGTTTACCGTTCCTGGTGACACGTTTAAGCAAGCCGATGGTCCTTATGAACTGAACGCACTGCTAATCTACAGTGGCGTTGACTCCTATCGACAAGGAGTTCTCGGTCAAACTCCACCATACCAAGCCTCTGATTTCAGTCCGCCAGTGAATGTGACCCTCCCCTCTAACCTATTCGGTTTGGAAAGAGAAAACTGGCAAGCAACACATGTCACGCAACATCGTGTCGGTGGTTACTTAAGAGCGGGGGCTTCAATCCCATACGACTACGAAACACTAGCGAGTTTTGACTTAAGTGAGGTTCGAGGGAAAATTAAACAGGCAACGCTTATTGTTGATTTCGGAGATTCAACTCTTCAATTTCCATTCAACAATGTAACTGCGCATATCGTTAATCAAACTTGGTCTCCAAACACACTGGATTACGACACGTTCTGTGAGTCTTTTACAATATGTGCAGCATGGAGTAATCCACTCACTACATTCAACAACGTAGAAGCCGGTCAAACGCTTAGGTTTACCAACTCTAAACTATTAGAAGCATTAAATGAGAAGAGAGTGTCTGGGTTGAACAAACTAGATATTGCTCTTACCTCTTCTCCCTATGAAAGAAGTTTCTTCATTAACGTTAAGCAGGTGTCATTATTCATCGAGTACTGATCCTAAAACTGAAATAGAATAAGGCCATGCCCAAGGTATCGCTTTGGGCATGGCCTCTCAGAGTGAACAGTGATGAACCTTGCAAGCTTCATATGTTTATTCTGTTAGAGCAGACTATGCCAGCCCCTCAACAGTAGTGATAAAGCACGCTAATCACTATAGACTCCATCAACCAACAAAATGAGATCGAAGTTTTATCCAAAAATGCCAGTAGTCCCAACAACCGGGTGACTCCACAGGTCTATCCATCCCATCACCAATTTTTTAGGTGACTTTAAAGATGCCCCTACACTAGTCTGATAGCTAAAGTTAGAATAGACCCGTTAAGCATCATCGATTTACAAAACAGAGCCAAAATATCTAAATAAAAACAGTGAGAAGCGATACAATAATCAAGTTGCAAAATTGCAGCGTGGGACACCTGCCCACTGACAGCCCATTCACAGAGAACCATAAAGTAGCCTCACATGTCTAAAGAACCCGGTTTCACTACAGAATACAAACTCGACAAGACGTTTTTCGCGGAGTGTTATGATCAAACTAGCCTTCCGACTCAATTTCCAAAAGCCTACTTAAAAGGAATACTGTTTCTTATTTTTGGTGTGGTTCTGCTGGAGTTTGAACTATTACCTAACGGCTATGTTGGCTGGTTCTTTATTGTTTTGAGTGTGATTGAAGCATTCAGTGTGTACTGCAAAAGAACCTGGTGGTTATGGCGACAAAAAATCAGCTCAGGCGCAGGCAGCAAAATTGTCTTTCAAGGTGATGCTAACGGAGTGAGTTACAAAAACCACAAAGCGACCAACACCATCGCGTGGAGTGACATCGACCAACTTGAGCAGACCGATCTTGGTTTTATCCTGCATATCGGTAAACAGCGCCAATATGTGAGTAAATCTTGTTTAAGCAATGAAGCCATTGCCTTCATGATTGAACACCACGCCGCATCAAAAGCGAAATAACACCAATAAATGCCTGCTGATTTAGCAGGCATTTTTCTATCACTTTTAATTCTACGTATCGAATTACCGGACAATAACAATGAATACCGTGTACCAAATCAGTGATTGCCACCTTTCCGATGAATCCAGCTATGAGAACCTGCGCAGAGCACTGGAATACGTCAACAAAGATACGGCATGCAAGACCATCTTTCTGACTGGTGATATTTGTTGTAACCCAAAGTCTGGCGACTACGTTCGATTAGAGGCATTCATTAGGCAACACATTAGCGACCAATCCATTTACGTGATTGCGGGTAATCATGATGACTCTCGCTTAATGCGCACAGAGCTAAAAGGCTCGACGATTTATGTCACCGACAAAGCCACCATCGGTGAACGAGAGTTTGTGTTCCTAGACTCAAGCTTCAAGCCGCTAGACAGCCGCCACCCACTTGGTTCAGGGCGTATTGATAACCGCGGCATGGCTCAGCTAAAACAACAATTGAGAAAGGCCAATGATCCTATCGTGGTTGTTCACCACCCTGTCATTCCAGTCGGTGCAGATTGGATGAAAGCGATCCGCCTAGAGAACGATACTGATGTGATGAAAGTGCTTCGAAAATATCGCGTTCGTGACGTGTTCTGCGGTCATGGCCATGATGAAATAACAGCGACACAGCAAGGCATAACTCAATATATGGCCCCGTCGACAGCCTATGGCTTTGACCACTCGATCAATGAATACAATCGCAGCGAGAAGATAGGATTAAGTCGAATCTCGTTCTGTACTGATTCCATCAACTACCAAGCTGTCTATTTTTGAACCCTATCTTACTGTCTTAAACCTCATAGATTAGCTTTCAAATAAACCAAACTATATAGAGCTATGCCAATAGAAGAGGCTTGCGGCGATTCAATTTATCAATCTGTGATTGAAGCCCACAACCCAACTTCCACAACGGGTCAACGTTCAGTAGAAGAAATTACCTGGTTAGCACTGATGACTGTAAAACAAATGCACGATTTAGTTCGGCGCAATCTCGAAAACGAAGAGCTCGAAAACTAAAAGTTTGAAAAAGAATTATCTAGAAAACAGAAAGCTTGAAAGCTGAATACGTAGGATTATCGCCCCACTCTCACAAGTGACCAGAGCCTTGCAAACGTTATTACCCTAAGGTTTGCTAGCAAGGTCTTTGTGATTGATAATAAAAGCAATATAGGCGCAAGTTAGCGCTTTTTTATCACCTAGGTTTATATTGAGGCTATATGGAAATCAAAGTACTAAAAAGCTTTGTGGCTGTCGCGACACATTGCAGTTTTTCAAAAGCTGCAAAAGAGTTAAATACCGTTCAACCTGCCATTAGCCGCCATATCACAAGCCTTGAACACGAACTTGGAGTGAGCCTATTTTTCCGTACATCTCGCGAAGTCGTCATTAGCGCCGCAGGGCAGCACTTACTTAAAGATGCGATTAGACTCATCGAACAAACGGAACAAGCAAAACAGTCCGCGATTCGAGCTTCTTCTGGTTGTATTGGTAGTTTAACTATTGGTTATCTTGGAGGCGCAACTCTGAGCTTTTTGCCTCGTTTAGTTCGACAGTATATTGCTGAAAACCCCAATATTGATGTTGATCTTGTTGAGATGACGGCTTCTGAACAGATCGAAGCTCTGGACAAACGAGAGATCGATATTAGCTTCTCTCGCCCACTGCCGAACCTGCTTGTTGATGATTACACCTCGGTGACGATTTATACAGATAAGCTTGTTGCTGTTTTGCCCGTCACCCACGAGTTGGCTAAATACTCCACCATTCAAATGAAACAACTGCAGCAAGACCCTTTCATCTTATTTGAACGTGAACAAGCGGTAGGATTATTTGACTCCATCATTACTCAATGTGACCTATCTGGATTCTCTCCAAATATAAAAAAACAACCCAACAACATGCAAACCGTGTTAACCCAAGTCTCTTCTGGCTTAGGTGTATCTATCGCACCGCATGCAATTCGTGATTTACGCAGTGAGGGATGTGTATTTGTTAATCTTGAATCTGTGGACGTACAAATGCCATTAGTGATGACACACCATTCGCATACTCTATTCCCTACAGCCAGTGTCTTTGTTGCTGTCGTACAGAGTGAAATTGAGGCGATTCAACAAAACATGGCTTAGAAAGTTATCTATACCAGATTCGCATAGAATTTAAATCAAATGGTTATTTTTGTTATTCAATCGCTAACCTTAGACTTAGCTCATCGAAATCATTCATTAAAACGATGAACCAAAGTTAAGGTGTCACCATGTCAAAATTGACTACAGAAGTGTTGAGCACAGGACGTTTATTACTGATGTCGAGCGCAGTCTCGGCAACTGCTGCAAACCTTTATTATAACCAACCCATCTTACCTAAGATCGGCGCAGAGCTAGGGTTAACAAGCGAACAGCTAGGCGCAGTGCCAGCTGCCGGTCAAATTGGTTATGCCGTGGCATTGCTATTCTTATCGCCCTTAGGAGACACGTTACCCCGCAGACGCCTAATAGCGATCTTGTCTGTCATGTTGGTGTTGTCATCTTTTGTCGCGTTTACTGCATCTAGCTTAGTGGCTCTGGTTGTTGCGTGTTTTGCGATTGGTTTGAGTGCCAACATCACTCAGCAGCTGATTCCATTTGCAGCGTCACTAAGTACTCCAGAAACGAAAGGAAAAGTCATTGGCACATTAATGACAGGCCTAACTGTGGGCATCTTACTTTCGCGTACACTCAGTGGGTTCATCGGTGAGCAGTTTGGGTGGCGCGCGGTATTTATGATGTCAGCAATTATTGCGATGGTCTTTGGTGTGTTGCTGTATGCCTTTTTACCGACGAACACGCCGACAACTAAAATACCTTACCTTAAACTGGTTGCGAGCATGGCCACGTTAATCAAGCAGCATGCGACATTGCGTACTTCCTCTTTAACTGGCGCGCTTTGGTTTGCTTCGTTCAATGCGCTGTGGGCGACGTTAGCTCTGCATGTCAGTGAATCTCCGTTTAACTACAATGCACAACAGGCAGGAATGTTTGGTGTTATTGCTCTTGCTGGAGTCATTGGAGCAAAAGTTTCAGGGTCACTGGTGAGCAAGTTTGGCTCTCGAAACATGATCAGTATGGCGTTAGTTATTATTACTGCTGGTTTTATTATATCGGGGCTTTTCGCTGACACATTGGCTGGATTGATCGTCGGTATCATTCTCATCGACCTTGGGGTATTTAGCGCTCAAGTATCGAACCAAGTACGCGTATTCTCAATTGACCCACAAGCTCAAAGTCGTATCAACGGAATCTATATGCTTGGCTACTATCTCGGTGGTGCGTTTGGTTCATTTGTGGGAATTCAGGTATTTGAACGTGCGGGTTGGATTGGTGTTGTGGGCTTTAGTATTGCAGTCGTGATATTGAGTTTTATCGTTAACCGTTCAAATAAGCAATAAGTCACCTCGTCTTAATTCTTGAACTTACCAATATGCACAACGGATATTCACTCTGTAATTGATAGCAAATTACCACCCAGTGATTTGCTATCGTTCTAGATCTAATAAGGCAGTAGTAACTCTACTCTCTCAAGTTTTGAATATCATGATTCTCAAACAAGCTTTCCCGCCTAGAGCGCTGTTATGCCTTTGCGAGATGATCTTGGTCTATTCTTATCATTTAGACGACTGAGTTCCGAGGCTTTGAGTATGAATAAACTGTTTTTAATCTTATTGGTTTTTCTTTTGTCCGGATGCGGAACAAGTGATAGTGCTTTGATTGAGAGTGGTCACAACACCTCTTACATACAAGGTTTTCATGACGGTAGGCATAGCGGCATGCAAGAAAGCGGCAATAGCTTCGAAAACTATATAAAAGATGGAAAGCGTTTTGAATCAGACAGTGACTACAAACAAGGCTGGATCGCGGGTGAATCTGAGGGGAAAAAACTACAAGCAGAAGCAACAGCGATCGGTAAAGGTGCCGCTGCTGGTTATCCTCAAAAATCTACAACGACGGATTTAGGTGAAGTAGCAAAAGACACCTTAAAAGGCGTCGATACATCAGGCTTAGAGAATTTAAAATAAAGGTATAACAAAGCCAAAGTTGGGGTCTGGAATAACTCGTACCTTGCCGACACTTACAAACACACCTGAGCATAAATTGATCTGCATCAGCATATGGTTTAATAATGATTAACTACTAAACATTCATAATACAAATTGCGCAATACTGAATTGAGGAGTTCATTTTTTACGTTGTTGGTGATTTCATGGATGTTCACACCTTAGCTATATATACCTCTTTGTTAGCAGCCACGGTTGCGAGCGCTATGTTGTTAACGCATAAATATATACTCGCAGGCACCACGTTAGGGATAAATTATATTGCTTATGCTGCTTTGCTGTTAGGAGCCAGTGTTACCCCGCTTTCGTTCGGCGTTACTCAATCTTCAGAATCCATTGTTTTTCTTTCCAATGGTGCATACGCAACGGCTTTTGGTTTACTACTCGTCGGCATAACCGTGTTACGAGGAGCAAGTCGATCTTTTCTCGTAATATCAATCATCATTAGCTCCCTTGGCATTAGCTTCTTCCTTTATAGCGCCATAATTGCGCCTTCTGTTACTTCTAGGATCGAGGCTCGAAGTATTCTCGTTGTGACAATCTGTATCTTAGCCCTCTGTGCAAACAATTCAGGGGAAAAGCACGATAACAGAGAAGCAAAGTGCCTGTTGAACCTGACCCTGTTCATCAACATTCTCTATATGGCAATTCGGGGCGTACTTGCTCATACCAAAGGAACGAACTCGAACTATTACCTGATATCAGATATTCATAAATTGTCTTTCGTTATCATGACAATCACAATTGTTAGCCTCGCATTTTCAGTGTTTTGGATCTTAACTGATCGTTTGTTGAAGCAGACCTATCGTTCATCGATCACTGATGAACAAACCGGCCTTTATAACCGTAGAGGCCTAGCAGAACTGATACCCAAGCTTGTTCAACCAGGCCGAGAGAGTGACATTTCTGTACTGATTGCCGACCTAGATCACTTCAAAAAAATTAATGATACCTATGGTCATGACAAGGGAGATGATGTGATTAAGCACTTTGGTCAAATTCTTGAAGATACATGCCGCACAAGCGATTTCTGTTTTCGCTATGGTGGAGAAGAGTTTGTTGTCATGTTACCTAGAGCGAATAAAGTTCAAGCAATGCAGATAGCTGAAAGAATAAGAAACCACGCAAAACACAACTCCAATCAAGAGCTCTCTTCTGGCACGTATACTGTCAGCATTGGAGTGACTCAAGCCCTCATAAACGATGACTGGAATTCATTAATTAAAAGAGCGGATAACGCCCTCTACGACGCAAAATCTCAAGGGCGCGATTGCATTGTTGAGCGTTAAGGCGAGTTGTAAAACAGTGTAAATATTCTTCCATCACAAAACATGTTGGCTAAGATTCAAGAAGTTAAACACACACAACCAGTAAGGTTAGCAAGGATGCGCTTTTTCGGTTTGTTTTAGCGATAGCATTATTGGCGTAACTCCCTTAAAGCGACTCTAGAACTTCCCGCCATTTACCCATTCTGCTTTTGGTGGCACGGGCTCTTGATTTACCCATATCTCTTTAATTTGACCTCCCTCAACTCGGAATAGATCAAAACGCGCAACCTCGAGACCATTATCAATAACTCGGCTGTAAGCTGCTACGAAGTTACCTTGACCGACAATCTTGAACACTTGGTCATAGCCACCAATATAGCTATCTAAAGGGCTCACATCTGAGGCTTGATAAACGGCTAGCTCTTCGTGCTGGAGATACTTTGATAGCTTGTCTTTCTGCCCTAGTACCATGACATCACATAAAAAATCACGGATAAGGTTCTTATTCTCCTCTGTTTTATCTAAGTCAGTATGATTGATTGGCCCTTGCAGTCGACCTTCCCCTTCCGTCGGTTGATCTTCGAAGGCAGAAATCACATCCCAATGTTCAATAATTTTATCGTCATTATCGGTATCGAATAGATCCGTAGTCACCCACTTATATTCGCCATTATTAATATCTTGGAATGCTTGAACAAACACGAATTGGCCATCGACGATTGAACGTATGATCTTTATGTCTCTAACAGGGCAGCGTTTTAAGAACGGTTCGAAGAACTCAACAAAACCATCAATACCGTTGCGAACCCCAGTGCTATGTTGAGTATAACGTTGACCGGTGTACTTCGTTACCGCCTCTAATGCATGACCATCTCGGATACCTTCCATATACAGATTAGTCGCATTCGCTAGCTTATTGCTCATAGATAGTTTCTCCAAACTTAATAGTGCCAAAGTACGTTATTTGGCTCGTACACTGAAACTCAGAATTAGATTGTCTCAGGTGTCCTTTTAACTGTCGGATTGTTGAATAGGCTCTTCGCGTCGCTATTCAAAACCAAGTTAAGCTCGATATACGTCTACAGCATATCGAGCCTTTACAACCTAATTGGTCACTGTGGTTACTGTTTGGCGTGATAAGCTTTAGATACTGCGTAGCTATCCTCAAACCAGTTCCAACTCTTCACTTTGCTATCTTCAACCTGAACTCGAACCGCCCAGCTGAATTTACCCGTGTCTACACCAGATTCATTCGCAATGGCACTCATGCTGCCCATGAATACTGCTTGGTCTCCGTTTACAAAACTATAGTCTGTTGACCAGCTTGTGACTTTCAAACCTGCGCCAAATAGAGGAAAGAAAGTGTTGAGCACTTTTTCTTTTGACTCCCAGTTACCGATCCAAGGGATGTCGGCGTCACCTTCGTTGTGCCAGACAAAATCATCGGCCATTAATGACTCGAGTTTTGCCATATCACCTGAGCCTGCCGCCCATAAGAATGCTTGAGCCGTTTCTAGTGTCTTTGCTGAATCGACTGCTTTTGTTTCATCTGCAAGGGCTGGAGTGAATTGAAAGAAAGCCAGAAGACTCGCTAGACCGATAAGTAGATTTTTCTTTAACATTTTCTTTCTCCTGATTGTCAATTTTGAAGCTCAATGCGTGGGAGATTAAAAGTGCCATCAGTGCATGCTTTGAACTTCAGTTCTGTTTGTTGCCTTGTTGAGATAACTATAGCTGTGCTAAATTTTTGGTAAACTCACTAATTGAACACGTTGGATATGCGCAAATGCACAACATAAGATGGGATGACCTGCAATATGTTCTAACAGTGGCGAATGAAGGATCCCTGTCGGCCGCGGCAAGAGCACTTGGTGTAAACCACAGCACCGTTTTACGTCGTATTGACACCTTTGAGTATCGTCACAAATTACGAATTTTCCATAAACTTCCTACCGGATACAAACTAACGGTTGAAGGGCAAAAGCTTCTGGAGTCAGCTCTCGCTATCGAATCCACAGTAAGAGAATTGGAGCACAAGGTTTTTGGACAGGAATTGAAGCTAGAAGGTACGCTAAGAATAACGACGACCGATGCGTTATCTCGCCTCATTCTGGGTACTCATTTGGCTGCTTTTCATCGGCTTTATCCAAAAATTCAGTTAGAACTCAGCCTCACATCTCGTCAATTGGATATTTCACACCTAGATGCAGATATCGCGATTCGCCCGGCAAATGAGTTGCCAGCCCATTTAGTTGGGACCAAGTTAAGTAAAATTGCCTTTGGTGTTTACGGATCGCCAGAATATATAAATGGCCTTAAGAGTAAGCACCCCTTAAAGTCTGCATCTTGGTTAATGATGCATAGAGGCAGTGCTTCGCTACAGGTTTCTGAACTGATTTCGGAAGACAAAATTGTCATGAAAGCCGACTCTTTTGAGCCCCTGATCATCGCGGCTGAAAATCAGATGGGGTTAGCCTACTTACCCTGCTTTTTAGGTAACAGTAAGGGAACTCTGCAAAGAGTAGATATGGAAGTGATGCACCAAAATACAGACCTATGGATGATGACTCATAAAGATTTAGAAGATTCAGCCAAAGTAAAAGCATTTTTTAATTTTATGAAAGGCGCAATCAAATCAGACCATAATCGGTTGGCCGGATTTGATTATTAGAGAACGAGTGCCGGCTCTTCACCATTAGGCTTACGAACAAAATGACACAAAGCCCACAGCACAAACAAAGTCACAGTCAGCTCCCAAGCGCGTAGGAAGGTACTTTCCAACCCCAAATTACTACTGGTCATGTACAACTGAATCGGCAGCATGGTCGCTAATAACGCATCGGCATGAACGTCTCTGGCTGAACCTTTCGCTTTGGCCATTGATGCGGTGATCATAAAGGCAAATAAACCCAACACTATGGTGTAGTAACCGAATGTAGACTGATGCCCTGCCATCAACAAGGTGAACACCGCGGCTACTGCACAGCCGCCTACTTGAGTTTGAAAACGGCGGTCAACCACGTCGATAAAGCTTTTGTGTGTGGTTTGGGTTGCAGCAGCAATCACTGGCACCATGCAGAACGTTGCAGAGATGATGTCGACAATCATCAAGAATGCCAAACCAAGACCAATCAACGCGAGTGAAATTGCTCTGTTCTCAAATGTGACAGGCTGTTCTTTAAATACAGGAGGCTTGTTTCCTTGCTCAACAGGGAACAGAGCCACCATGGTTTTTGCTACTACCATGGTAATCAACATGGATACCAAAATTTCATGAATACGCATCGGCATATCCATGGTGGTATGCTGAGCAAACACCACAATCAAAATCCAGTTGAAGGTTGGCATCAACATTTTACCTTTCTTCGCTGGCGTAGTGGCTCGACGACGCATAAAGTCGAAGAAGAACAGGCTGATGGTCCACACCACAAACGGATGCTGTGAAAATACCTCAGTCACCACCAACGCTGTACTTGCTGCCAATAAAGTGGGTGCCAAGGTACGGATCAGACCAAGCCAAGAGTAATCTTTATTCTTGGTCATGATGATGGTTGGATACAACGCCAGATAAACGGGAGAGTCTAGGTTTAGTAGCTTTCCCAACACCATACAAATCGTCACAGTAAGTGCGACACGCAGCGCTTCATTACGTTGAGAATGACCCTGTGCGGTGTTTTCGAATGTCCACATAGTCATCTCCTACTAATAGATGTAGCGAAATGTTGAAACCAAGTGAATCCAAGCCGAGCCAATAACGTGCATTATTGGGTTACCGCTTTCAACAATCACACTCGCTCGTGAACCTGAGATCATCGAAGGACCCAGTTCGTTAACTGTAATGCGGGTACGTACTTTCTGTTGCTCACGGATCCAACGCGTATCATTAGTCACGCTAGACAGCTTGCCATTGGCATTATTGGTGTCGTAAATCGCACGCTCTTGGCTACTCACTTCACCCGTAAAGACTTTGCCCGGTAGCGCATCAAAAGAGACCAAAACTTCGCGGCCATTAGTAAGCTTATCAATGCCTTTCTCATTGAAGTCTGCACTGATCCACGCATGAGCTTCGTCCACCAGCAGCAATGATGAAGTGCCTTGAGTGATATAACTGCCCGATTGCAATTGTAAGTTGGTCACGACACCTTCCGTTTGCGCGACGACTTGAGTGTGGCCTAAATCCAGTTCCGCACTGGCAAGTTTTGCTTCTGCTAATTCAATGGCCGCTGTGCGGTCTTGGGTCGATAACTCAACCTCAATGCGTTTCACTTCCGCGTTCGCAGCTTCAACCGCACTACTCGCAACTTGTGTATTGGTGATTGCATCATCAAGATCTTGTTCAGTCGCAAGCCCTTTGTTACGCAGTTTTTGGTTACGTGCGAGTTTCTGTTTCGCGTTGTGATATTCGAATTCTCGTTGGCTTTGTGTTTGTTTCGCTGCTGCTAATTGCTGCCATTTCGCTGAGTCAGAATCACGCGCTTGATGCAGTTCGGCTTGCGCTTGTGCCACTTTCAATTGGTAGCTACTGGCATCGATAGCAAATAATGGCTGACCTTTTTCAACCAACTCGCCATTACTAACCATGACGTCGGTAATTACGCCGGACACTTCTGGCGCAATGGTCGCCACGTTACGATACAAAGTCGCTTGAGTGGTGAAAGGGGAAACATTATCTGAGGTGACTAAAAAAGCGGAGAACAATGCTGCCGCTGAAAAAACAGTGTAAATTGCGTATCTATAAAAATTTTCGTTCATGTTTGTGCCTAGTTTTCATTCGTTATAAAGCGCCGCGCTCACGGCTTATTCAATCCTCTTTTCTACGAAAACTAGGTTATAACCATTCACAATTGGAAAATAGAGCCAATAAAAGAAGTGTGGATTCCACATTTGGAAAGGTTTATGATTTGTACCGATTTCGCTCGATGGTTGAGCGAAAAGGTCAGATAAGGGTGTATTGAAACGTTAGAAGACTGAATCAAGGTGAGCTTAAGAGGAGTTTAACAGTGGAACCTCACACACAAACCCAAGTTACTTCCCTTGATCCTGTAAGTGCTCAATGAAAGCCGGAACCTTTTTCGCTATGTGCTTTCTTGATGCATAAAAAGCGTATAGAACTAAATCTTCAGGTTGATATTCAAGTTCTATGATCTCTAGTTCGCCTGTCTCGATCTCGTGACGACAGAGTTCTTTAGGAAGTATCGCAAAGCCCAAACCAACCAATGCGCCAGCTTTAGCAAGTTGTCCACTATTCACTTTAAACGCAGATTTTACTCTTTGAGTAATCACCTCACTTGTTTCGTTCTTAAATACCCATGGCGTTCCGTTTAGTGCGGTAAAGCTATTAATACACGGTACATGTTTCAAATCCGTAATCTTAAAAGGCTTGGAAGATGTGCGAAGAAGTTTGGGGGAAGCCACAACAACGCTAGACCAACGTTTAATCTCTTTCGCTATCCAATTGTTATCCTCAAGTTTCCCTCGATGAAAACTCAGAATAACGTCAAATCCATCGAGCAAGTCCTCTTTAGGGCTGATGCTTGTATCGCAACACAATGAAATAGATGGGTATTTGGTGCAGAATGAAACAACGGCTTGAGCGAGTTCCTGTGAATCAGGCATTAGAACATTGAGCTGCCCCACCACATGACGTGAGTGCTGCGTTACCTCCGTAAGCGCTTCGTTAAGCTTGTCCAATAAAGGCTGAGTACGTAAATAAAGATGCTCGCCTGCTTCTGTCGGGGCTATACGGCGCGTCGTTCTATCGAACAATCGAGCATCTAACCGCTCTTCTAATAAAGCAATGTGACGACTTACATTTGAGGTCGGTAAACACAAAAAATCCGCCGCTCTTTTAAAGCTATTGTTCTCATAAACACAGTGAAAACTTTTTAGCCATTGTTGGTCAATCTTCTCAAGCATTCCCATTAACCTCATCCATATCAATAATCCGCCGACACCAACAATCCCACCAAATAGGATTATAAAGCCAATTTTAAGCACTTTATTACCAAAAACAGGCTTATACAATGCTCATCATTAAAGTGAACTGGATAAGGTTTCCAATGAGTTGGTTAGAAAAGCTATTAGATAAGAAGAATATAATAAGTACCCGTAAAGCTTCTATTCCTGAAGGGGTATGGACCAAGTGCTCTGCGTGTGATCAAGTCTTATACCGATTAGCCCTTAGAGAAAACCTGGAGGTCTGCCCAAAGTGTGATCATCACATGAGGATGACAGCACGCTGTCGTTTAGACAGCTTCTTGGATAAAGGAGTGATGACTGAAATTGGTAGCCAACATGAACCACAAGACTTACTCAATTTTAAGGATCAGAAACGCTACAAAGAACGTATCGCACTTGCTCAAAAAAGCACGGGCGAAAAAGATGCCCTAGTCGCTGCAAAAGGAGAACTTTTGGGACTTCCGGTAGTGGCGTGTGCTTTCGAATTTTCTTTTATGGCAGGTTCAATGAGTAGCGTTGTTGGGGCTCGCTTTGTTGACGCGGTTAACTCAGCCATTGAGGCTAATTGTGGATTAGTCTGTTTTTCGGCTTGTGGTGGAGCTCGCATGCAAGAATCGCTAATGGCATTAATGCAGATGGCCAAAACCAGTGCTGCGTTAAAGCGACTATCCGATGCAAAGCTCCCTTATATATCCGTGTTAACCGACCAAACCTTTGGTGGAGTCTCGGCAAGTATAGCTATGCTCGGTGACATCAATATAGGTGAACCTAAAGCGCGAATTGGTTTTGCCGGTCGCAGGGTGATAGAACAAACAGTACGTGAAAAATTACCTGACGATTTTCAGCAGAGTGAGTTCCTACTCGAGCATGGTGCTTTAGACATGATTGTTGATAGACGTGAGATGCGCGCCCGAGTGGCCAAGCTAATCGCAATGATGACCAACACTCAGATTCAAGTTGATCATTAAAAACCTCCCCCTCTAGCTCCCCCTCAAATGACCAACAACGATCTCTTTAGATTAACGAGCGAGGGGGAGAACATTCTTTATCGCTGAACATACCCGTACCCAGTTACATTCCATTAGATTACTGAATTTGAACTAGCTTCTTATGGTTAAAATGCCTATTGTACAAACCATAAAATTATAAAGACTCGCGGCCTTTGCCGCAGAGACTCTCCATTTAAAGCGAAAAGACTTACTATGAATTTTGATATCAATGCACTGAAACATCACCAACTGGTCGAAGATGGTCAATTAGAAGGGTGTTACATTCATCAGCCTGTGCAAGGCAGTCAGCCAGATGACAAAGCCGTTTTAGAAGAGCGCCAAGCGCTGGAAAGCCAAGGATATAAGGTGGTTCAGGTTAAAGCGAAAGGCGGAACAACTACGTTTGCCGAGGCTATGCAAGAGCTTGCGAAAAAGACAGGCCACCAGCCAAAATAGTAAGTGACTTGGTAAACCAATATGGTCACTAGGTTCTATATCAAGAAAGCACCCTACCGACTACTGAGTCAGCAGGGTGCTTTTTTATTGACGGCCTTTTAACTGACTAATCTTGTTAACTTTTCTTACTGAGCTAAGTTACCGACCTAAGTTACTGGCTCAGCTGACTGAACTTCGGCAAGCTCTTCACAAACCTCTGGTGTACATCCATATAAGTTTGCATATAGATTTCATCGATATTGTCACTACTCGGGAAGCTGGATGAGAAATCTACGTGGTTGCGGTCGATAGACAATTTAGCGGCCTCGACAATATGAGCGATGAACATTCTCGGATCTTCCAAGCCAATAGAGATACGCATTGTGGTCGGTTTGATGCCTGTTTCATTAAGCGCTTCATCACTGAGTTCTGAATGCGTAGTCAGGGCTGGGCACAGCGCCACGGTGTTGGTTTGCCCTAAGCTCACTTGCATGCCGATTGCTGGCTCAAGCATGTCGAAGAACTGTTTGAATCCATCTCGATTGATTGGCGCACGATCGCCGTTACCTTCCATATCGATTGTGAAAAGCGCCGCTGGCAAACCCAAGTACATGTTGTTCTGGCAGTGTTCATAGTTGTCACTGTCTGGCAAAGCAGGACACGATACGTTGATGTCAGGGTGAGCATCAAAGATCTTCGCGAGAGTCAGTGTATTAATCGTTTTTTGCACCACTCGCATCTCATACGTTTTCATACCATTGAGCACTTCAAACGCTTTGTCTGCGTCTAGGAATGCGCCCTTAATGTAGTACACATTCCAAAACAGCGTTTCGTTCCATGGAATGGTGACCTCATCGCCATTGGGTTTGGTGAAAATCACCTCATCTCCTTTTGGCACAAACATAGTCTCATTACGACCAATCACAACCCCAGCGGTTGTGGTGCCAGAACCCGCCAGTTCTTTGGTGTAGGAGTGAATCACATAATCTGGTCTTTCCATCACATCATCACGTTTTAGTACTGGATGCAGTAATGGTGTACCCACTGTAGAGTCGACAATCACATCCCAACCACAAACGTGACCAGCTTTACTGATGCTAGCAACATCTAAAACGTATCCATGCGGGTTACACGGTGACTCTAGGTAAACGTAAATCTTCTTACCTGCGGCCAGGCGATCCGCGTATTTATCGGCAACCTCATCAAGACGAGCCGCAAACTCATCACCTGAGTAACCATCGGCCCACTCTACCGCGACATTCAGGTTAGACGGCTTGCCAAACCAATCTTCCAACAACTGATAGGAACCGCCATAGATGTTGCGTGAGGCCAAGACAATGTCTTCATGCCCGAGTAAATGGCTCAACAACCCATCAATAGCCGCCATCCCCGAGTTAAAGTTCCATGCGAGGTATTCGTTGGCTCTAGAGCCTGCCTCAATATCAACCATATGATTAGCCAGTGAAATCGATGTTGGGTTAAGCAGTCGAGAATAAATATCGTGCAGCGGTTCTTTACCGTTGAACGCATCTTCAATCCATTCTGTACAGGCAAATAAATAGGTCGCAGTGCGCGTAATAACCGGGCTTGCCGAGAAGATAGCCGCCACATTATCGAAGATAGGATACGCGCCTTTAGACGCAAAGTTGCCATTATTGGTGGCAATGGATTGGTAAGTGGCACGCATCGGGTTTTGCAGGTTATCGAGGATCTTAGCGATCTGGAATGACAGGAAACGTTTGGCGTTAAACCAGGCGATTCGGTCACTCTTGTCGAGTTCTGAAAGTCCATCAACGGTCAATGCCCAAAGGTCGTGAGTCTTGGTATTGGCTTTGTACAGCGTCGTCGCCAGTTCGATAAGCGTGACGCCGTAATCACTGTTTGGATCGATACCAAAATGCTTTGCTTGCTCAACGGCAAGAGCTTCTGCTTGTTCGTGTTTGGTGGTTTTACGCAGCGGGCTAAGTTGAGTTGAAGTATTCATAATTCCTAAGTCATTCCATGCTTGTTGTTCCTTCTTTAATTTTAGTTTTGGGCAGATGTTAAAAATTGCTATTTGCGAAGTAAGACATACACTTTGAGCAATAATATTGCCAAACTAAATTCAATATTGATGGATTATGCCAATGGACGAGATCGACAAGAAAATACTGGCTGAACTGCAAAACAACGCTCGGCTGTCTAATCAAGAGTTAGCCGATCGAGTAGCACTGTCGCCCTCTCCTTGCTTACGCCGAGTTCGAGCATTAGAGAAACAAGGGATAATTCGTGGTTACCACGCCAGTGTCGACCAAGAAGCGTGTGGCCTGCCAGTCAATGTGTTTGTGTTGGTGAAACTTGAAAAGCCGACAGAAGAGAACATGCGAGACTTTGAGCAGCACATTGAAGTGATTGACGAGGTGTTAGAGTGTTTTCTGATGACGGGCAATCACGACTACCTATTGCATGTAGTCAGTGAATCGCTAAAAAGCTACGAGCAGTTCATCCGTAAACAACTAACTCGCCTGCCTAATATTGCTTCTATTGAATCCAGCTTCGCCTTCGGTCAGGTAAAAACTAAGACCAAGTTGCCAGTGAGGTAATTAGAAACGACTTAATTTGTCTGTGCTGAAGGCATTGGATAATCATCTCCAATCATACAGATAAGAGCGCCACCAAAAGCTTTGTCGTAACGTATTTTTCCTGTCGCATCTGAGCTTTCTATACTCGAACTGCCGTCCACAATCTGATTAATTTCTTGTGCGACTTTTGTTGGTACCAACCAGATACAAGCTGCAACAGAGCAAGTGGTTGATGACGATTCGCAACCTGTCTCGGAGCTTCCTCTTATCCAAAGACTATCCTTTTCCTTAAGCAGTAATTGCGTTGCTATGTAATCTGGGTGGTCGATGTACTGATCGCCACCTATCCATGTATCTTCATAAGGTAGGTACGGCCCTTTCCATGTGGATAAGCCCGGATTTGCAATTAAGTGATTGATGTTTAAGTAGCCGAAGTTCGTATCGGTATCGGAAGCAATAGGAGGCAGAGAGCCATTATCACGAGAATATTGCTCAGCGGCATCCAAAACAGTATTCAGTTGGCCGATTAGAAATTTTGCCTCGTCGACACGGGACATACGGTTCCCGAACTGGTTGTAGATAAAAAAGGTTCATCGCGG
>NZ_JBFRPJ010000066.1:0-43117 GCF_041471945.1 Vibrio sp. 10N.261.51.A4 | reverse complement strand
TTAAATTGTTAAAGAGCTTTACTTGTCGAGCATTCCTTTTAGTAAGGAGCCTCTCGAAGTGGACGGCCATTCTAGCGGATTGAATTCCAGTGTCAAACACTTTTTCCAGCTAATTTTTCAAAGCATCTTAAATGCTTATCACCGTCTTGTCACTCAGTTCAAACCGCTTGGTTATCCTTGGCAACGGAGGCGCATTATAGAGAGAATAATCCTTTGCACAAGGCTAAAAACGAAAAAAAGCCGCCACCGGCGACCGTTCGAACACTATTCACACAAAGCGTTCAAAATAGGTACGATCAAGCCTTAATTTCGACCAATCGCACCTACCGTTCTTACTTCAACTATTGGTGAGCAATAATGCGGTCGTTGTTTACTAATAGCTGCACTTTCTTATCTGGATTAATTTTTCCTGCCAATATCGCTTTCGCTAACGGGTTCTCGACACTTTGTTGAATCGCTCTTTTCAAAGGTCGCGCGCCATATACTGGATCAAAACCAACTTGAGAAATCAACTTGAGTGCTTTATCCGAGACTTCAAGCTCATAACCATTGTCTTCCATGCGCTTCTTAAGGTGCTCAAGCTGAATAGCGGCTATCGACTGAATGTGCTCTTGACCCAATGGATGGAACACCACGCTTTCATCAACTCGGTTCAAAAACTCAGGACGGAAATGTTTACCTACCACTTCCATCACTTCATTCTTTATTCCTTGGTAGTCGAGCGTATTGAAGTTCTCTTGAATTCTCGAAGAGCCAAGGTTGGATGTCATGATCACTACCGTGTTTCTAAAATCGACTGTACGACCTTGTCCATCGGTTAAGCGTCCATCATCAAGCACCTGCAATAAGATATTGAAAACATCCGGATGCGCTTTCTCTACTTCATCTAACAAAATCACCGAGTAAGGCTTGCGACGTACCGCTTCTGTTAAGTAGCCACCTTCTTCATATCCAACGTAACCCGGAGGAGCACCAACTAAGCGAGCAACAGAGTGTTTCTCCATAAATTCAGACATGTCGATACGCACCATTGCATCGTCACTATCAAACATGAAGTTCGCGAGTGTTTTACACAACTCGGTTTTACCAACGCCGGTTGGGCCAAGGAATAAGAAAGAGCCAATCGGCTTGTTCGGATCAGATAAACCTGCACGGCTACGACGAATCGCATTCGATACCACTTCGACTGCTTCCGCTTGGCCAATAACGCGCTTATGCAGAACACCTTCCATTTTAAGAAGCTTCTCTTTCTCAGCTTCTAGCATTTTAGAAACAGGGATGCCTGTTTGCTTCGATAACACATCTGCAATTTCTGCATCCGTGACCTTATTACGCAGCAGTGTCATTTCTTGCATTTCAGCTTGAGTCGCAAGATCTAACTGCTTCTCTAATTCTGGGATTCGACCGTATTGCAATTCAGACATTCGGTTAAGATCACCAGCACGTCTCGCAAAATCCATATCCATACGAGCCTGTTCTAGCTCTGACTTGATGTGTTGCGTGCCTGAAAGCGCGGCTTTCTCTGCATTCCACACTTCTTCAAGCTCTGCGAAATCGCGTTCTTTGTCAGAAAGCTCTTCTTGTAATGTTCGAAGACGTTTTTCACTGGCTTCATCATTTTCATTGGTAAGAGCTTGCTGCTCGATCTTCAATTGAATGATCTTACGCTCGAGCTTATCTAGCGACTCAGGTTTTGAGTCGATCTGCATACGGATACTCGAAGCCGCTTCATCAATCAGATCAATCGCCTTATCTGGCAGCTGACGATCAGAAACGTATCGATGAGATAATGTTGCCGCCGCAACAATCGCTGGGTCGGTAATTTCTACATGATGGTGAAGTTCATAGCGCTCTTTCAAACCGCGGAGAATTGCGACCGTGTCTTCCACGGTTGGCTCATCGACAAGCACTTTTTGGAATCGACGCTCTAACGCAGGATCTTTCTCTATATACTGGCGATATTCATCGAGTGTGGTTGCCCCTACACAGTGAAGCTCACCACGAGCCAATGCTGGTTTTAGCATATTACCCGCATCCATAGAGCCTTCGCCTTTACCCGCACCTACCATGGTGTGAATTTCATCGATGAAGAGAATGATATTGCCCTCTTCTTTCGATAATTCGTTAAGAACTGATTTCAAACGTTCTTCAAATTCACCACGATATTTAGCGCCTGCAATCAAAGAGCCCATATCTAACGAAAGTACACGTCGGCCTCTCAAGCCTTCAGGTACTTCATTATTGATAATACGCTGTGCTAAACCTTCGACTATCGCTGTTTTACCAACACCTGGTTCACCGATAATGACGGGGTTGTTCTTAGTACGACGCTGAAGTACTTGGATAGTACGGCGGATTTCGTCATCTCGGCCAATTACCGGATCCAGCTTGCCTTGCTCCGCTCTTTCAGTCAGATCGATGGTGAACTTCTCTAACGCTTGGCGTCGGTCTTCGGCATTTGGGTCATCAACTTTTTGACCGCCACGAACCTGCTCGATAGCTTGAGATAATTTTTGCTCAGTAAGACCTAGCTCTTTAAGCAGGTTACCTAAAGGGCCTTTATCTTCAATTGCGGCAAGTAGGAAGACTTCCGAAGAAATGTATGTGTCTTGACGCTTTTGTGCGACCTTGTCACATAGGTTGAACAAAGTACCCATTGCATTCGACAGTTGAACATCACCACCGATACCACTTACTTTCGGTACACGGTCTAATATTTCGCTTAGCTTTGAACGCAATTGAACCACATCAATATTCAGCATGGTGAGCAATGGACGAATTGCACTACCATCTTGATTAAGCAAAGACACCATTAGGTGCACAGGCTCTATATATTGGTGATCACGACCTAATGCGAGCGACTGAGCATCAGATATCGCAATTTGGAATTTACTAGTGAATCGATCGAGACGCATGCCAACCTTCCTACTCTTAGATATGTTTATCTTATGGTTAGAAGATGGATACGGTAACGCGGATTTTCAAGGGATAAGAATGAAGAATAGAGCTGTTATAAAAATATAAATGAGCTGGATGACTGGTTGCACTAGTTAAAGGTTACTCTAACCAAATAAAAGTAGCTTGGCGTCCAGTAATACCATCACGACGATAAGAATAGAACGCATCGGCATCAGCGAAGGTACATAGATTAGAGTCTGTCACAGAAGTTACACCAACTTTGTTCAGTCGTTGCGTTGCAAGCTGAGACATATTCGCTAGCCATTTGCCTGGTTCAGCTTTGGCTTCAAATGCGAGCTTAGCTTGAGAGTCAAAACTAACGAAAGCTTCCAACACATCATCGCCTACTTCAAAAGCTTGTTTGCCTATTGCAGGACCAAGCCAAGCAATGATCTTATTCTCTGAACCTAAGTTTGAAAACTTTGCGACGGCATTTTCAAGAATGCCACCAGCAAGACCACGCCAACCAGCATGAACAGCTGCGACTTGAGTGCCTTTGGTATCAGTAAGAATGACTGGCAAGCAATCGGCTGTCATTGCAGAACAGACAACACCGGTAGCCGTGGTAAATGCCCCATCAGCATCGAGAATATCCGTCGTCGGTTCTAAAACCGTAACAACATCTGTTGAGTGAGTTTGGTTTAACCAGACAGGTGAAGTTGGCATATTCGCTTGTTGCTTAAGCCATGCGCGGTTACTTTCAACAAGTGAAGTATCATCCCCAACATGCGTACCTAGGTTTAATCCTTGATACGCACCAGTAGAAAAACCATCAAAACGTGTCGAAGCAAATGCTTTCACGTTTTTTGGTGCATTCCAGTTAGGGATGATCATCGACATGATTAAATGTCGTCTTCCAAGTTTTCGCGCGCATCAACACGTAACGCTTCAGCCATCACAACCATGTCATTTGGCACAGGAGCGTGGAACTCAACTTCTTCACCTGTAATTGGGTGAACAAATTTAAGCATAACGGCGTGCAGTGCTTGGCGATCAAAAGAACGAATCATTGTTGTTAGTTCTTCAGATGCACCTTTTGGAATACGAGCACGACCACCGTATGCAACGTCACCTAGCAGCGGATGCTGAAGGTATGACATGTGAACACGAATTTGGTGAGTACGACCCGTTTCTAGGCGTAGACGAATACGAGTATGCTCGCGGAAGTGCTCAGCAACACGGTAGTGAGTTACCGCTGGCTTTCCTAATTCATTTACATCCATCAAGGTACGCTTAGTTGCATGACGGCTAATGCCTTTCTCTACCACACCACCAGCGGTCATTTTGCCAATTGCAATTGCTTCATATTCACGAGTAATACGACGCTTAGCAAGCGCACGCACAAGACGAGTTTGAGCTGGAACCGTTTTAGCCACAACCATAAGACCTGTTGTGTCTTTATCAAGACGGTGCACAATACCTGCACGAGGCACTTCTGCAATCTGTGGGTAATGGAAAAGCAATGCGTTTAGTATGGTTCCATCCGGTGTGCCTGCGCCTGGGTGTACAACCAGATCGCGAGGCTTATTGATAACCAATAAGTCATCATCTTCGTAGACAATGTTTAGAGGAATATCTTGTGCTTCCCAGCGCTCTTCATCTGCAAGTTCAGCTTGCAAGATGATCTCTTCACCGCCCAAAACCTTAACGCGCGGCTTTGTAATAACTTCGCCATCCACTTGGATTTTGCCGTCAAGAAGCCACTCTTTAATGCGAGAGCGAGAAAAATCGGTAAATAGTTCAGCGACAGCTTGGTCTAAACGTTGACCTAACTGGCTGCTTTTTACTGTGTCTGTTAATGTGATCTGCTGAGCCATATCGAACTTTTTTAAAAACCGTGAGACTAATACCCATTAGTATGGATAAAATAGAATAATTGCATCATTGTATCTGTTACTGGTTAGAAAGTAACGGAAGCTTACGAAATATTTAATTCAAGGAATCGACGCCTGACATGAAACACCTTACTTTATCGGGTCTATTAGCCGTATCACTCTTGGTTGGTTGTTCAAGTAGTGAAGAGATAGTGCCAGATGTACCACCATCGGTTCTCTACTCTGACGCTCAAGAATCACTGCAGAGCGGTAGCTGGCTTTCAGCAATAGAAAAGCTAGAAGCCCTAGACTCACGTTACCCATTCGGCGCCTATTCTGAGCAAGTACAGCTCGATCTGATTTACGCTTACTACAAAAATGATGACTTGGCACTTGGCCTCGCTACCATTTCACGTTTCCTACGTTTGAACCCAACGCATGAGAAACAAGACTGGGTTCTTTACATGCGCGGCTTAACGCACATGGCGCAAGACCGAAACTTCATGCACGATATTTTTAATATCGACCGTAGTGACCGAGATCCTGAACCAGTGAAACTTGCGTTTGCTGACTTCAAGCGACTACTCGAACGTTTCCCTAGTAGCCCTTATGCTGAAGATGCACAAAAACGCATGTTCGCACTTAAGAACCGCCTAGCAGAGTATGACTTAGCAACCGCTGATTTCTACCTACGCCGCGAAGCTTGGATTGCTGCGATCAACAGAACGCAAGAGCTGCAAAAAACTTACCCAGACACCATTGCTGCGCGTAAGTCTTTAGATATCCAGCTAAAAGCTTATCAACAACTCGGCCTAGATGACGCTGTGTTAAGAACAGAAAAGTTGATTGAGTTAAACCCACTACCTTAATCAAACCTCTTACATCTCAATCCTAAAAGCGCGCTAATTTACTAGCGCGCTTTTTTTCATCTACATATCGCAAACTTGATGGATCGCATAATACACGGTATCTTCAAAAGATAACTTTTAACAAAACATCAACATGGAGTGTGGATGTGAGTAGGTTGTTATTATTTATCTGGATATCGCTATTTAGCCACTTATCCTACGCATTAGAACTGTCTCCATTAAGCAATAAGCCTTACATGGGTGACTTGGATGTGCTCAAAACCAAAGGAACGGTTAGAGTGCTAGTGTCTGCCGATCTTGGTTTCTATTACATCGAGGATGGCAAGCCAAAAGGCATCGTGGCAGAAATGCTCTACCACTTTGAGAAAAGCCTTCGTAAGAAACATCCCTACCTCAATGTTCAAGTCATCCCCGTGCAACGAGATGATCTACTTCCCTCTTTAGAGTCTGGCTATGGTGATGTCGCTGTCGCTAACCTAACGATCACCGATAAACGATTACGAACCATCGATTTTTCGGATCCGATGATTAAAGATGGTAAAGAACTCATTATCACAGGGAAAAAGGCCGAACCTATCACCGAAATCAAGCAATTGAGTGGCAAAGAGGTGTGGATACGAGCAAGCTCGAGTTACTTCGAGAGTGTACAAAGAGTTAATAAGGAGCTTAACGAGCTAGGTTTACCACCACTGCATGTCCACTTTATCGAGGAGTCATTACAAGACTACGAGCTGATAGAACTGGTTAACCAAGGTTATATACAAGGCACAATTCTGGATAACCATAAAGCCAAGCTCTGGATCGATGTAATGGAAAACATTCAAGTCCATAACGACTTACCTTTACGAGAAAATGGTCGTATTGCTTGGGCTTTAAGAAAAGACAGCCCTCAACTGAAGAAAGAGATAAACAAATACGTCAAGACCGCACGAACAGGCACCCTGCTTGGGAATGTCATCTACCAGAAATACATCGACAATACTCGCTGGTTAGGCCGAGCACTCAACCCCAATAAAGTAGACCGAGTAGCTAAACTCTCAGATGTCTTTGAAAAGTATTCGAGCAAGTATGAATTTGATCCTTTAATGATGTCAGCTCAAGGTTTCCAAGAATCAGGACTGGATCAGAGCCGGATTTCTCATCGCGGGGCTATTGGTGTGATGCAGGTATTACCGAGTACCGCCAAAGATAAAAACGTCAACATCAAGAACATCCATAAGGTGGATAACAACATCCATGCGGGTGTGAAGTATATGCGCTTTATCAAAGACCGATATTTTGACGACCCGGCAATATCACCCGACAATCAAATCTACTTTACCTTGGCTTCTTACAACGCTGGTCCTGCTAAGATCAGAAAGATGAGGAGCATTGCCAAGCAGAAAGGTTACAACCCAAACATCTGGTTTAAAAACGTAGAAATCATCACTCGCAAATACGTGAGTAAAGAACCCGTAACCTATGTTGCCAACATCAATCGTTACTTCGTAATCTATAAACAATTACAAGCTATCAATGCTATCCGAGAGGACGGCACAGCGAGATTACTGAACACTAACGACTAGGATCGCCTCCATCCCAGAGCTGGGGAGCCAAAGGTATTAGGTAAAGCTAAAAAACACAAAAGCCGCATAAGAATACTTATGCGGCTTTTGTTTATCTAATTCTGAAGAAGCTTATGTAGCGACCTATATTACAAGACCTATATCACAAAACACTATTGAGTAAATTTCAATCAAGCACTTTCCATAGGCTGTAGGACGCCCCTAAAAACTGATTTAATTTTTAGCGAAGCCTTGCCTCCAAGTTATCGTTTTTCATAAGGATAACAAGCATTTTTCGCCAAAAAGATACTAAGACTTGCGTAAGATCACATTTGATTTTAATGCTTATCCTACCCAACCAAAACAAGATCTAGATCACATTCTTTATTCCTAAAAGTCGTAATCTGAAGTTAACCCATGAGGGATACAACAGAGGAAAACTTCTATGAAAATGAACATCACTGGTAAAAACATCGACATTACCTCTGCAATCCGTGATCACATAGAAAGCAAATTTAAAAAGCTAGATAAATGGCAAGTAGACATCATTGGCTGCCAAGCGAGCTTTAGCGAAGAACCAAACAAGAAGAAGAAATTTGAAGCGGTACTAACCGTACCAAAAGGCCAACTTGTTGCTTCATCAATCCATGACGACCTCTACGTAGCGATCAACGAAGTAGAACAAAAACTAGAGCGTCAACTCAACAAGCTACGCCATAAACCAGAAGCGCGCCGCGCTGAAAAGCCTGAAATCGAAGAGCTAGAAGCTGAAGTAGAATAAGGAAAGAGAACAGATTAAAAAATAGCGCCTCAGGGCGCTATTTTTTTGCTTGACGCTCGTAGCTCGCTTGCTTATTGTGTTTAAACATTCATAAAACAATCACTTTTTATGCACACTCAATCTTTGTTTATTTTTGACTTCTTTTTTCTTCCGTAAATCGGAGGCTAAGTCGTTTTAGAAAAACAAGTCAAAAACGAACAAGAAGCCTCCCACACTAGGGAGGCTTTTTTATAAGGACACATTTATGACTGACCGCTCAATTTCACTGGATGATATCCGCCTTCGTCTTAATGATTTAGACGACGAACTCCTGAAGTTACTTTCAGAGCGTCGCAAGCTAAGTATCGAAGTCGCTAAAAGCAAAGTAGAGACATCAAAACCAGTTCGTGATGCAGTACGAGAACAACAACTATTAGTTAAGCTGATCAACAACGGCAAAGATAAATACGAACTTGATGCGCAGTACATTACCAAGCTGTTTCACACCATCATCGAAGATTCCGTTTTACTACAACAGTCATACTTACAAAACCTAGCGAACCCGCAAAGCCGTAAACCATTGGCTCGCGTTGCATTCTTAGGTTCTAAGGGATCGTATTCTCACCTTGCGAGCCGCGAATACTTCAGCCGCAAGAATATGGAATTGATTGAGCTGAACTGTAATCACTTCAAAGAAGTCGCATCAACAGTAGAGTCTGGCCATGCCGACTACGGTGTCCTGCCGATTGAGAACACCAGTTCAGGGTCAATTAACGAGGTCTACGACCTGTTACAGCATACGACTCTATACATTGTTGGCGAACTTTCTCAACCGATTGAGCACTGCCTTGTTGCTAAAAGTGATATCCGTTTAGAAGACATCAAAACACTCTACTCGCACCCACAACCTCATCAACAATGCAGTGAGTTCTTGAGCCGCCTTAAGGGTGTCAACCTTGAGTCTTGCGCAAGCACCGCTGATGCAATGAAAAAAGTTAAAGAATTGGGTGGTAATGACGTAGCTGCTATTGGTAATGCATCGAGCGGTAAGCTTTATGGACTACAGCCAATCCAGAGCAATATTGCAAACCAAACAGAGAACCACACTCGTTTCATCGTTGTGGCGCGTAAGCCTGTTGAAGTATCGACTCAAATACCAGCGAAAACAACGCTCATCATGTCGACATCTCAAGAGGCGGGTTCTTTGGTAGAAACACTACTGATCCTGCAACGCTTAGGCATCAACATGACTAAGCTAGAATCTCGTCCTATCATGGGTAACCCTTGGGAAGAGATGTTCTATGTCGATTTAGAGGCGCATCTGGATTCAGATAATATGCAACAAGCGATAACGGAACTAACAGCCATTACTCGCCACCTTAAGGTGTTGGGTTGCTACCCAAGTGAGAACATCAAAGCGACTCAAGTTAAGTTGTCATAGCTGAAAGTGAGTATCAGCTTTTAGCTAACATAAGTATTTGGCCTACAGCAGGCCAAATACTTAAATCACCCTCTAGTCGAGTACTATTCTCGCTAAGAAAACTCACCCTAGCATGCCTGAAACACAATTCACTTGTTTCGCACATTCGGCACGCTTACTCTCTCCACTACTTGAGCCTTTCTAACAAAAACTCATTAGTGGCTTTTTTTATCAATAAAGACAAAACCTTACCCCCTTCACAGGAAATCATCGAACTACGTATAATTAATAGCGAGTAAGCATTAAGTAACATAAACTTATGCGCTTAATTTATAAATAGTGTTGTCATTAACTATGAAGCTAAGTACTAAAATCTTACTACTAATAGCCCCTGTGATACTGATCAGTACCGCGGCTTCTAGCTATATTATTTATTCGACGCAAAAAAGCAGTTTCATCAAACGCGAAGACAACGCACTTCAACTGAACATGGAAAAACTAGCCGGATACTTTCGCCAATCTCGTTCGTTCCTCAATAGCTACTCTTACACCTTGACCCAGAGTGATATGGTGAAGCGTTATTTTCTCACTGATCAAAATCTATCTCGCGATCTTGAACTGGTCAGTAACCTTCGAGAAGCCATTCATTTCCTGCAAGATGACGATGAAAGCTATACAGGTTTAGCGCTTCTTAATGGTGATCGAAAACTGCGTTATTACGCGGATAATAGCAATGACTCACGCACTCAGATTGACAGTAAGATATTGGAGTATGTTGACCTGCACTATCAAGACACCTTAGCAACATCGAGTACCAACTATATTCAAAACTCCCAAGGCGAAGGGATGTTGGTTCACTATGACAAGGTAGATAGAAAAGCGATTTTCCCAACCGTTAACAATCAACCCGACGATGTGTTCTTTGTTGTTGTCTCTGTCTCTCTCGACAAATTTAATGCGCTGAGAAAACAGATAGAGTTCGACTACCAAACCAGTTTATTCTTCACATCCATAGCGGTTTCTTTGGAAAATGATGTCACCCACTCAGTCAAGCTTGCTCCAGAACTGTACGCCACGGTCGATCCGGCGCAATTCCTATTAGAAAACAAGCTCGATTCAATTTGGAACAAGCTGAGTTTGTCGTTTGCCCTGTCTGCGTTTGTGACTGTCGCTCTTCTACTCATGCTTCTGTCTCGCACTGTGATTACTCCAATAACGCGGCTCGATCGACAGCTACAGCAAGTCGAAAAAAAACAACGTAAGAACATCGAACGCTTGGGCACTCGTGATGAGCTTGGCCGCCTATCACAGCGTTTTTATGACATGTACCAAGAGTTAGATAACACCTACCAACAGACCAAGCTCTTGGCCGAAAATGATCAGTTAACCCAAATAGCCAATAGGCATCAGTTTCAAACCTTCGTTCAGCAATCGTTGCCAAAACCGAGTTCGAATACCGAAACCTGGGTTCTCTATTTTGACTTGGACAACTTCAAGTTTGTGAACGACAAATACGGACATCAAATCGGCGACTCGATTCTGGTCTCTTTTGCTCAGCGTATTTCAGATATTTGTCGTCACTATAAAGAGGAGTTCGACGCTCATTGTATGCCAGCCCGACTTTCTGGAGACGAGTTCGTTGTCTACATTAACGCTCCTAGTCACCGAGGAAATGTCGCGCATCGATTCTCGAACGATTTGCTCACTCCACTGCAAAAAGGCTTTGTCACCGAATCAGGCAGCTTTCCGATCACGGTCAGTATTGGTATTGCGACCTACCCTAATGATGGCAACTCAATCGAGAAGCTTCTGTCCAACGCGGATACCGCGATGTACCAAGCCAAGCGTGCCGGTAAAAACCAATTTGCTGACTATTCACGGGATTTAGACAAAGCCATTCAGCGCCAAGCAGATATTGAACGTGCGCTTAGAGGTAAGAATTTTGATGATGAATTCAGGCTCGTTTACATGCCCTACATGGATTCCACCGGGACTGATGTTATTGGCGTTGAGGTGTTATTGCGTTGGAATTCAAAGCAACTTGGTTTGGTTCCACCAGATGAGTTCATTCCAATAGCCGAACAAACCGGGCTGTTTGAACATGTTGACCGCTGGGTAATACAGAATGCGTTTGCTTCATTCCATCGACTTCAGGCTCAATTTGATCACTCAATTCAATTGTCGATCAACCTATCTTCTGCTGGCATTGAAACCACTCATCTTGCGGGTTTCATTAAAGAACACGCGGAGTTAAATCGAATTCCACCAAGCCTAATCGATTTTGAAATCACTGAAACCTTTTACTCAAATTCAGAAGGTTTTCCATTGCTGAACGAACTGGCATGCATGGGCTATCGACTTGCGATTGATGATTTTGGTTCCGGTTACACCTCTATCACTCAACTGGTGCAGTATCCAACTCAGAAAATTAAATTGGATAAAGCGTTTTTGGATACCTTGATTGAGACCAATAACCAGAACATCGTAAAACCGGTTATCGGGTTGTGTCATGCTCAAGGGAAAAAGGTCACCGCCGAAGGGATTGAAACTCAAGGCATGCACCAGTGGTTACAGGATGCACAGTGCGATATGCTGCAAGGCTATTACTTTGGTAAACCCATGCCACTAGAAGAATTGAGTGACTGGTACCGACAACATCAACTCAATCTAATCGACAACAAAAAGAATCCGACACATGAAATCTGTAATCATCGCATCGCTGAACCCAGCTAAAATCAACGCCGTTAAAAGTGCGTTCTTATCTGCTTTTCCTGATACTGAATTTGATTTCCAAGGCATCAGCGTCCCTAGTGGTGTAGCCGATCAACCGATGAGCAATGATGAAACCTATCAAGGTGCCGTGAATCGAGTTCACAACGCAACTCAAGCTCAGCCTGATGCAGACTTCTATGTTGGTCTAGAAGCGGGAATAGAAACAAACGTCACCTTTGCCTGGATGGTGATCGAAACGAATGGCCAACGTGGCGAGTCTCGTTCAGCAAGTCTGATGCTGCCACCAGCCGTGCTTGAGAAACTAGAGCATGCAAACGAGTTAGGGGATGTGATGGATGAAGTGTTTGGTACCGACAATATCAAACAGAAAGGTGGTGCCATTGGCCTACTGACACATAACCAATTGTCACGCAGTTCGGTCTATCATCAAGCTTTAATTTTGGCTCTGATCCCATTTGTGAATCCTGAACACTTTCCTATTTAGTATTTGAGGCTTCCTTAAACTTCAAAAGATTCCAAGAACAATCTTCAGAATCGAGTAGGAGGAGGCCTCACGGCCTCCGTCCTCTCACACCACCGTACAAGCGTGGGTCGCATACGGCGGTTCCGAATATATTTTCAGTGACTCATACCCATCTCGCAATGAGTACAGGCCCAACTCCTCGAACCATTTTATTGGCATGGCGTGATTTAACTGCGGCGTTAAGGCCAAGTGCCACCACCCTTTATCTGACATCGCTACCTTCCACGCATTGCGCTCCGTTACACCTTGTTGTTGTAACCATGTCGCTATGCCGTATCTGCGTTTGCGTTGTTTTAAGCGGTAACATCGTAGCCGTCGCCGTATCCATTCGTCTAAGCGCTGCAAGCTGCTTTTCCGTATGGCGAGTTTGAAGTAGTGTTGCCAACCTCTTAGGTATTGAGTTAATTCCGCTATGACTGCTTGCAACTCTCGCCCTCGGTTTCGCTTCGTTATCGACTCTTTAACTCGATAAGCGGCTTCTTCACTATGAACGTAGATTTGGCAGTCGTCTGCATATCGACAGAACTTATGCCCTCTGCGCTCTAACTCTTTATCCAGTTCATCTAGTACGATATTGGATAGCAACGGGGATAATGGTCCACCCTGTGGTGTCCCTCTTTGTCTCTGTTCAACCATCCCGTTTCGCATTATGCCTGCCTGTAGATATGACCTGATGAGCTTCAACACTCGTTTATCACTGATGTCCTGTGACAGTCTGTACATCAGTCTATCGTGATTCACTGTGTCGAAGTATTTCGCTAGGTCGATATCTACAACATAACCTCGACCTTCTCGGATGTAATGACTGGCTGCCGTTAATGCATGGTGCGCACTGCGGTTTGGTCTAAATCCGTAACTGCTATTGGAGAACTTGGGGTCATAGATATCTGACAGTACTGAGGTCATTGCCTGTTGGACAACTCTATCAAGCACGGTTGGGATACCTAGTTGCCTTACGCCACCACTAGGTTTAGGGATTTCTACACCAAGTACCGGTTGAGGTTGGTAGCTTCCTTCCAGAAGACTCTGGCGAAGCGCTTGCCCATTTGAAGCCTGTCGAAGTGTTGAGATAGTCGCATCTATGTCGAGTTTGTCGACACCTGCACATCCTTTGTTCTTCTTCACTCTTCGTAGAGCTTGATTCAAGTTGGTTGAAGAGCAGATTTGCTCCATCAACGACGTTGAGATCACCAAGACTCGTCCTCCTGTTTACGCCAATCATGCTTGTCATTCTTCATCACCATGAGCTTTACTTGCTGTATCGCCCATTGGGACGTAGAGATGGTTTTCATCTTGCTATGACCCCACATGATTGAGTGTCTAGTGACTGCTTCTTGATATATTCAGTTCGGGCCTTCCCTTAAGTTGTACTTCCTTAAGGTATTATGCCTTCTGCTGACTTCTTATTGCTCGTCATACCGCATCGCTGCTGTATTAGTCTCTATCGAGACAAGTAATAAGATCTCCCGAGGTAAGACGTTGCTCTTTCCCTTGGCCGTGCCTGATTTATCACTACACACTTCCCGTCGAGGCATCGGGCTATTCTATCTATTGCTAGGTTGCCCAAGTTGTAATGACCTACTATCAGATTTCTGTTCGTCACAACCAAGTTTTGCCATTTGCTTCCTTCAGATTTCACCTCACGGTGAACACCCTTGCATAGGCTAACGGTTCTCGCTCGACTGAGCCCGTAGAGGACTTTCACCTCCTAGATCAACGCCATGCTCGGCGCACAACAAAAAACGCTAACATCCAGTTAGCGTTTTTTATCGAATTCGTATTCATACTATCGCGTGATAGCTTAATTCCATTATTACTTTAGCAATAGGTCGGCGATCACGACTTTCTCTTGCTCAGATTTGGCCTTTAGCTCATTTGAGCCTCTGGTTATCGTCGCTACGCCTACGCCCAGCATTTGACTCACCTGTCGTTGAGACATATCGCCTTTCATCAGCTCACAGAAGATATTAATTCGAGCAACCAGAGCATCTCGCTCGTCTGGTGTCATCATCATAGTCAACAACAGCTCGTGCTGATCTTTTTCGACAGCCGTCTTTACCAAGTCCATCAGTTGTTGCCAATTATCATATTCAGGTTGTGATGCCATATCTCTACACTTACTTTTAAATTCTGACTTTAAAGAGTCGCTTAACGATTGAAAGCGTTTAACACTTTATACCGAAACACTTGATGCGATCCAATGTAAAAAGGCAGTAAGTGGAAATGGTTCGCACTCACTGCCTTTATTCTTACTCAGTTTCGGGCCAAATGCCGAAGGCTTAGTATTTCGTTTTTGCCTCATGGGGCGCTAAAAACGTCCCTTTCTCACCCAAGATATCTCGATAGTAGGTCTCAAACATCAAGATATTCTGAACGTAGCCACGTGTCTCTTTGAATGGGATCATTTCGATAAATGCAAAGGCATCGAGCTTTTCATCGCTGCGTGAACGCCACTGTTTCACACGGCTAGGTCCAGCATTATAAGCCGCAAACGCAAAGATACGGTTGTCATCATATTGAGCGAGTAAACCATCTAAGTAGTGACTGCCAATCTCAATGTTTTTGCCGACATCATAAAGATCATCGCTGCCCTGATACTTAATCTTATGTTTGTTCGCTGTGTATTGCGCCGTCTTGGGCATAATTTGCATAATGCCACGCGCGCCAACTGGAGAGCGAGCTTCTGAATCCATCGCACTCTCTTGTCTTGCTAAAGACATCAAAGTGATTGGATCGAGATCGTGCTTTTCAGCGTAGAAGGTAAACCACCACTTATGAGCAACAGGGAAGCGCAGCGCAATGTTATCCCACATCTTCGCAGAGATACTCGCTGTTACGGTAAAGTGATTCCAACGCTGTGTCGCAGCGTAAGCGGCAAGCATCTCTTTTTGCTCTTTATCTGCATTGGTCAGTAACCAGCGCCATTCACTTTTCGCTGCCGCAATTTTGTCTCGGTCAATCAGTTCACCAATACGCACCAAAGAGGTGTCGAATGGCTTCACTGTTTCAGCATTGTATTTAAGTGTCGATGTTGGATATTGAACTGGCTTACCTAACTGCTTAGCCGCAGCCACACTGTAGAAATTACGCTGACCCAAGATATCTGACAGTCGCTTATTGCCTTTGTCAGTATCGCCCGTCGCGATTTCAGCTCTGCCCTGCCAATATTGCCAACGAAGCGAAGCCTGATGTTTATCATCCAAGCGCGCTATCCACTCTTTCAAACCCGTCCAATCGGCATGTTGAATTGCTAAGCGAGCACGTCGTTCCAGCAGAACTTGCTTTGATGAACTCGCGAGCATTTTGTCGCGCCACACCATTAACTCTTCAGAGTCGGTGTTGATCAGACGAAACGTTAGGTAATCAGCGAGCTCTTGAGATTTCTCTTTCGAAAACTTCTGAGCCTTGATGACATCATCAAACACCTTTTGAGCACTGCTTGATGATTTCCTTGCTAGCTTCTCGAAAGCAAACTCGGTTTGAGCTTGGTAGAATTCATTCGCTGGATGTTTTTTAGCAAACGCGAGTACATTTTCAGGCTTGTTGTACAACGCCTTCATCTGCTTCGCTTGAGCAATTGACTCATCATGATCCAATTGCTTAATCAGATAGCTCATTAACTTACCGTTACGGCCCTCGAACGCTAGCAGCATTCTATCCAGAATCAGCTCATCAGTTCTTAGCCCAGCTTGATCCCAGCTTTTAAATAAAGGGTCACAAGCGTCATCAACACCACTACCACTCAACCAAAGTTGTTTAGCTCCTTTAAAGGCAAGCTCTTGGTTACCTTGCTCGTAATGCGCTCGATAATAAATACATTGGTATTTTTCACCGACAGGCTCTTTGGTTTGAAACTCAAGGATCGTCTTCCACTGTTTTTGAGAAGCCAATGAGTCCAAATAAGGTGCGCGCATTCGATTGGAGAAAGGCAATGCCTTGTTCTCTTCAATGAAAGCATCGACCTCAGCAGGTGTGCGATCACCTAAGCCAATCAGAAAGGCCCGATAATCGGTGTAAGGTGTTAAAGGGTATGTTTGAATTTTGTTACGCAGCGCGGAGTAAGCTTTTAGATCACGGCTGTCTAAAACCTCTTGCGCTTTGTCATAAACGTCACGCTGCATTTCAAGCTCGGATGCATTGCTAGCCATAGCGACCGGAGCCAGTGAAACCGAAGACAAAATTGCCGATGCAGCCACAGCAATTTTCGTATTACCAATGCGGAAAAACATTCGCTCTTTCCTTAGTGCGTGTATGAATACGTGAAGTCTATTTACGCCCGACATCACATCAAATGTAAAGGATTTGAGTGTAAATATTATTAATATTTAACACTTCGCCTCAGAAGCCCATTAAATATAGTTTTAATGACCAATGTGACAATAATAGGTAAGGATTAGTTCAAGAGTGGCTTTTCTGCCCTAGGAGTAACATCTTTGAGGATATTGGTATAAAATAGCAGACAATTTTGAACAATAATTAGGATCGATCGGCAATGGCTGAATACGTATATACCATGTCTCGGGTGAGCAAAACTGTTCCACCTAAGCGTCAAATTCTTAAAGACATTTCTCTTAGCTTTTTTCCTGGCGCTAAAATCGGTGTTTTGGGTCTAAATGGTTCAGGTAAATCTACCCTACTACGTATCATGGCTGGTATTGATACTGATATTGATGGTGAAGCACGTGCACAACAAGGCCTTAAAGTAGGTTATCTACCACAAGAGCCTGTGCTAGACGAATCAAAAACTGTTCGTGAAATCGTAGAAGAAGCGGTTTCTGACGTTGCTGACGCACTTAAGCGTATTGATGCGGTTTACGCAGCTTACGCAGAACCAGATGCAGACTTCGATGCACTGGCAAAAGAGCAAGGCGAACTAGAAGCTCTGATTCAAGCAAAAGACGGTCACAACTTAGAGACTGCTCTAGAGCGTGCTGCTGATGCACTTCGTCTTCCTGAGTGGGATGCGAAAATTGAATTCCTATCAGGTGGTGAGCGTCGTCGTGTTGCTATCTGTCGTCTACTTCTTGAAAAGCCAGACATGCTGCTTCTTGATGAACCAACCAACCACTTGGATGCAGAATCAGTAGCATGGCTTGAGCACTTCCTTGTTGATTACAGTGGTACTGTTGTGGCGATTACCCACGACCGTTACTTCCTAGACAACGCAGCTGGCTGGATTCTAGAACTTGACCGTGGTGAAGGTATCCCATGGGAAGGTAACTACACGTCTTGGCTAGAGCAAAAAGACGAGCGTCTTAAGCAAGAAAAAGCGGGCGAAAGCGCACGTCAAAAGACAATCGAGAAAGAACTTGAATGGGTTCGTCAAAACCCTAAAGGCCGTCAAGCTAAGTCTAAAGCTCGTATGGCTCGTTTTGAAGAACTGACAACTGGCCAATACCAGAAGCGTAACGAAACTAACGAACTGTTTATCCCGCCAGGTGAGCGTCTAGGTGACAAAGTTCTTGAAGTGAACAACCTAACTAAATCGTTTGGTGATCGCGTTCTTATCGACGACTTATCGTTCAGCATGCCTAAGGGTGCAATCGTCGGTATCGTTGGTGCCAACGGTGCAGGTAAATCAACACTATTCAAGATGCTAAGCGGTGCAGAACAGCCAGATTCAGGTACAGTTGAACTAGGCGAAACCGTTAAGCTTGCTTCTGTTGATCAGTTCCGTGACAGCATGGACGACACTAAGACAGTATTCCAAGAGATCTCTGAAGGCGCTGATATCATTAAGATCAACAACTTCGAAATCCCTGCGCGTGCTTACTGTTCTCGTTTCAACTTTAAAGGCAACGACCAACAGAAGATCATCGGTGAGCTTTCTGGTGGTGAACGTAACCGTGTTCACTTAGCGAAACTGCTAAAAGCGGGCGGTAACGTACTGCTACTCGATGAGCCTACCAACGACCTTGACGTTGAAACGCTACGTGCTCTTGAAGAAGCACTGCTTGAATTCCCGGGCTGTGCAATGGTTATCTCGCATGACCGTTGGTTCCTTGACCGTATTGCGACCCATATCTTAGACTACCGTGATGAAGGTCAAGTTAACTTCTACGAAGGTAACTATACTGAGTACACTGAGTGGCTTAAGCAGACTCTAGGCGCACAAGCGGCAGAGCCGCACCGTATCAAGTACAAGCGTATAGCTAAGTAAATAAGCTTGTATTTTGAACAAAGGCCGCGATAATAGCGGCCTTTGATATATCTGGCTTACGTGTAATGCATCGATATAGAGAGATTACTTATGGTTGAAAGACGTCAATTTTCACGAGTTATTTATCAAGTCCCGACTGAGATCTCACAAGGACAAGTAAAGGTATCAGGCTCAGTGCAAGACTTATCACTCCATGGTTTACTCATTCAATGCAATGAATCAAAACAACTTAGCCATGATGTCCCTGTTCAAGTGAGCTTTAAACTCGAAAACAGTGATATCAATATTCAGTTAGAAGCAACGATAGTCTCTACCATCAATACCTCAATGCGTTTACGCATAGAGCATTTAGATATTGATAGTATCAGCCACCTTAAGCGACTTGTGGAGCTTAATGTTGGCGACGATGAACTGCTTTATAGAGAGATTGAACACCTTACCGACTTAGGTAGTAAGTGACATCTCCATTACCCTTTTTCTATTAGAAGCATTTAGTTAATACAGAACCATGTCTAAAAAACTATCCATTACTATTCCCTCCAGTCAGGGGGAACAGACGTTTTACTTCGGCCGTAAAGCCGTGCTCATTTGCACTACTGCCATTTTTTCAGTACCGCTATTGATTGGCGGAGCGGCGTACATGCACTTCGAGAGTAAACAAGAACTCGCACTGCAAGCGGGTGATGCCCAACAGTTGATTGAAACACTGATTGTTGAAAAAGAACAAACAGAATTTCTTTATGCTGAGCAAGTAGAAACCAACCATTCGCTATCGCAAACACTGACCGAGAAAGAAGGCACGATTCAGCTACTTGGTAAGCGTGTATTCGATGTGGAATCAGTACTGGGTCTTGCTGATGAAGATCTGCTTACCGATGATATTTCTTTAGAAGATCGCATTGATGCGGCTGCAGTCGATTCAGCAGTAAGAGCCACAATGTTCCGCTTGATTCCAAACGACAGTCCGATGGCTTATCAACGTATATCTTCTTCTTATGGTAGCCGCACTAACCCTATTTCAGGGAAACGCCATGTACATACTGGTATCGATCTAACGTGTAAGCGTGGTGAAGATATTGTCGCGCCCGCAGATGGAGTCATTGAAACGGTACGCCCAAGTAAAAAAGGCTTCGGCAACTTTATTACTATGCGTCACTCGTTTGGTTTCATGAGTTCTTATGCGCACCTACAGAAGTTCAAGGTACGTAGCGGTCAGTTTGTGAGTAAAGGCGATGTGATTGCGAGCTGTGGTAACTCAGGTAACTCAACCGGCCCACACTTACATTATGAAGTACGCTTCCTTGGTCGTTCATTGAACCCTCAATACTTGATGGATTGGACACCGGAAAACTTCAACTACGTGTTCGAGAAAGAGAAAAAGGTGAAATGGGGCCCACTAGTTCAGCTGATTGATAATGTGGTTCGCTTGCAGATCAACCTGACTAACGTGCCTTACATTAGCTCGACCATCGACACCGTATCGAGTGAAGATAGCAAAAAACCTATCACGACTAACTAGTTGTTAATGGCTAACTAGTTGTTAATAGCTAAGACCTGTTGATTTGGCCTATGATGATCTAATTGCTTTTAGTCTACTGTAGGCAAAATGCTTTCATAGCGTTCAGCACAAACAAAAAGAGCGACCAGATGGTCGCTCTTTTTTATGATTTCAAATCAGTATTAACCACGATGAATCGAGTCATGTGCTTGTTTTAGAAGACTTTGGCTCTCTTGCAAAAATTGTTGTGAGTAGTCACCAAACCAATCACTCACTTGGTTGAAGCTATCAACAAACTTAGCCTTATCTTTGCCATCTAGGATTTCTAACGCTTCTCCGAAACAACTATGGAAGCGTCGAATCATCTCAATATTCTCATCTGAAGAAAGAATGATATCACCGTACAAGTTCGGGTCTTGAGCAAACAGACGACCAACCATCGCAATCTCAAGTCGGTAGATTGGTGAGCTTAGCTTCAGAAGCTGATCAATGTTCGGGTTCTCTTTACTCAGGTGTAAGCCGTAAGCAAAAGAGGTGAAGTGACGAAGTGCTTGAATCAAGGTCATGCCGTGATCGTGTTCAGCTGCATCCATCTGGCAAAGGCTCGCGCCCCAAATACCAAATTGATTCAGTAGCCATTGGTAACTTTCAGAACCACGACCATCACTGTAAACAATCACCTGCTTAGCAAGGCTAGGAACATCAGGGCCAAACATTGGGTGCAATCCAACTACTGGGCCTTGATGCATGTTCATCATTGCTTGTAGAGGTTTAGATTTAATTGACGTCAAATCACATAGAATACAATCGCTTGGTAGATTACCTAGCTTCCCAATCACACCTTCCGTTAGGTGAATTGGAACCGTAACAACCACAAGCCCAGCATTATCTAAGATTTCGTCGGCCTTATCCCAATCTTGGCTGCCAAGGATTTTTACTTCGTAGCCAGACAGTTTGAACATACGACCAAACAAGCCACCAAGTTGACCATTACCACCAACGATAACCACTGAACGTAACTCTGGGTTAAGACACTTAAAGCCAGAATCTTTCTCGCTGGCATAAGACTCACGCATAGTACGACGCAAAATATCTTCGATTAACTGTGGTGGAACCCCTATTTTCTCAGCTTCTTGACGACGAGATGCCAGCATCGCAGCTTCACGCTCTGGTACATAAATAGGTAAACCATGTTCACTTTTTACTTCGCCTACTTTCTCTACTAGAGCAAGGCGTTGAGCCAGTAAATCCAACATTTGTTTATCGACAGCATCGATTTGGTCGCGTAATTCGTTCAGTTCAACGGCCATTTTATTCCTTACTAATCTATAAGCCCGTGCCAATCTATAAGCCCACAATCATGCAGGTTCGCTAGCAACAGATCTTAAAATGCCTCATTAGATGAGGCACTTAAATTTAAACTCTGACTAACCTTTCAAGCGGTTCTCTAAGAACGGGACTAATTCCGTATGTGCATGTTTTAATAGTGCCTCAGTTGAATCCCAATTGATACACGCGTCGGTAATAGAAACGCCGTATTTCATCTCATTGAGAGGTATATCCGAAGATTGGTTTCCTTCGTTAATATGGCTTTCAATCATCAGGCCGATAATCGACTTGTTGCCTTCACGAATTTGGTGAATCACATCTTCTGCAACTAAAGGTTGGCGACGGAAATCTTTACGAGAGTTCGCGTGGCTACAGTCGACCATTAGCGCTGCCTCTAAACCAGATTTACCCAGCTCTTGCTCACATTCGTGTACCGATACTGAATCGTAGTTCGTCTGCTTACCGCCACGTAAAATCACGTGACCATTTGGGTTACCTTGCGTTGTTAGTAGTGCAACCTGACCTTCGCGGCTGATACCCATGAAACGGTGGCTAGAAGAAGCCGCCTGCATTGCGTTGATTGCAGTGCCTAGGTTGCCATCGGTGCCGTTTTTAAAACCGATTGGCATTGAAAGACCACTTGCCATCTCACGGTGAGTTTGAGATTCAGTCGTACGAGCGCCAATAGCCGCCCAGCTGAAGGTATCTGCTAGGTATTGCGGGCTAATTGGGTCTAATGCTTCAGTCGCTAGTGGGATTTCCATCTCAGCGAGTTCAACAAGTAGTTCACGACCAACATGCAGACCATGCTCAATATCGAAAGTGCCGTCTAGATGTGGGTCATTGATCAAACCTTTCCAACCGACAGTGGTACGAGGTTTCTCAAAGTAAACACGCATAACAATATACAGTTGATCGCTAAGTTGCTCAGATAAGGCTTTTAGGCGTTTCGCGTACTCTTTCGCAGCTTCAATGTCATGGATAGAACATGGGCCACATACAACAAGCATGCGATGATCTTTCTTATGAATGATGTTTGCGATAGTTTGACGAGACTCTTGAATGAAACGACGAGCATTATCACTCAAAGGCAGTTTTGCTTTTAACTCCTCAGGAGTAATCAGTACCTGTTCGTCGATGATATTGACATTGCTTAATTCACTTTTCTGCATAACTCAACCTGTATATTTATTTTTACACCCAACATTTCCATTTGGGCTAACAATCTTTAAAAACACAATAACAGCTAAAAAAACGATTGCAAGTGTAAACAATAAAAAACATTAACTGTAAATTTTATATTACACATTGAATTTAGCTCACTCTAAGAGATAAATAGGTTTAAACCATGGATCACACATACAAAAAAGGCGATATTTATCATATCGCCTTATCTAAAATTATTATGTGTTTATTTATCACTCACTGCCTAGCATTCGCTTAATCGTCTCTGAGGTCTCTTTCCACCTAGCATCCGAGTGAAGTGTCGACAAATCAAAGCTGTGTTTTTTAAGCAATGAGTTGGCTAAAGGCACCTCTTGAATCGCTAAGTTATCCAGAGCTTCAATTTGTGCATCTCGTTTATTACACATCAACACCATGTCACAACCTGCATTCAAGGCCGCTTTCGCTCTGTCGGCTGGTCCACCCATTATGGCAGCGCCTTCCATCGTTAAATCATCAGAGAACACCAAGCCTTTAAACCCAAGCTGCTGCTTCAATACTTTCTGCAGCCAATACTGTGAACCGCTCGCAGGTTGATCATCATAGTGAGAGAAAACCACGTGAGCTGGCATCATGGCATCCAATATTCCAGCTTCAATTTGCGCCTTGAAGATTGCCATGTCTGTTTCAAAGATGTCGTCTCTAGGGTCATATGGCGTCTCTAAGTGTGAGTCAGCAATCACGCCACCGTGTCCAGGGAAGTGCTTGCCTGTCGTCGCCATGCCAACCGACTTCATGCCTTTGATGAAAGCGCTGCTATGACGAACAATAGTATCAATATCTTCGCCAAACGCTCGGCTACCAATCGCTTTACAGTCATGGCCTTTGTCTAATACTGGCGCAAAGCTCAGATCGATATCGTGGGCAATCAATTCTGCCGCCATCAGCCAGCCAGCCTGTTCTGCTAAATGTTCACCGTTATTCTTAGTCGCAAATTCCTGAGCAGCAGGAATAATTGAAAAGCCGTCACGAAAACGCTGAACTCGACCACCTTCTTGGTCAACACCAATCAAAATAGGACGTTTCGCTACCTTACGAATTTCTTTGTTTAACGCCGATAACTGTTTGCTATCGTGGTAGTTTCGAGCAAATAAGATGAGACCACCAACAGTTGGGTGATCTAAAATTTCTCTGTCTTCAGCTGTCAGCTCGTAGCCTGCAACATCAACCCACAACGGTCCCATATTTATCCCTTATTAAACCTAATTTCATAAACTTCCCGAGATTATTCTCTTTAAATTTGCTTTACAATGTTTTTAAACCAATCTGTGGAAGACTTTAAGAATGCAGTGCAAGAGCTTAGAAATGGATCATAAAGAACTGTATATCGGTGTGATGTCAGGGACGAGTATGGACGGTGTTGATACTGCCTTAGTGTCGATTGAAGATACGCGCATCACATTGCTTGCTCATGATGAGTTCCCAATGCCTGACGACCTCAAAGTGCGTCTGCTTGAAGTTTGTATTGGTCAGAAAACCGATTTAATTGCCATTGGAGAACTCGACCACCAGCTTGGCCATCTGTTTGGCGATGCGGTTTTGCAACTTCTCGAAAAGTCAGGTACACCTGCATCTTCTGTGACTGCGATTGGTAATCATGGTCAAACGGTATTCCACCAGCCAAGCGGCGAATCTCCATTTACCATGCAGTTGGGTGATGCCAACATCATTGCCGCTAAAACACAGATTCAAACGGTTGCCGATTTCAGGCGTAAAGACATGGCATTAGGCGGACAAGGTGCGCCATTAGTCCCTGCCTTCCACCATACTATTTTCCAGCCACAAGACAGCTCAGTTGTGGTGTTGAATATTGGTGGTATCTCGAATATTTCAGTGCTGCGCCCTAATCAGCCAACACTTGGTTATGATACTGGCCCGGGCAATATGTTGATGGACGCTTGGGTTGATAAACACACGGGCGATAAGTTTGACCGTGATGCCCAATTTGCGCTTAAAGGTCAACTCAATCAAGCTTTACTCGAACAGTTGTTAAATGAGTCTTATCTATCTCAAATGCCACCGAAAAGTACTGGTAGAGAACTATTCAACCTACCTTGGCTAGAGCAACAATTAACAGAATTTAAAGATCTTGCAGTAGAAGATGTTCAGCGCACGCTTTATGAATACACCGCATTGACGATAGCCAATGAAGTGGAGACTTATCGCTTGGGTAACCAGCCTGCACTGTATGTGTGTGGCGGTGGTACAAGAAACCCATTGTTGATGAAGAGACTGTCTGAACTGCTTCCAAGTTGGGAGGTTGACTCAACCACCAGTAAAGGCGTGGATGCCGATTACATGGAAGCAATGGCCTTTGCGTGGCTTGCTCAGCGTCATGTTCATAAACTGCCAAGCAATTTACCAGAAGTGACTGGCGCAAGCAGAGCGGCCTCTCTAGGCGTTCTCTATCGAGCTGACTAAACAACTTTAGAACCATAATTTTAGAATCACCATTTAAGGATCATTATGAGTAACGACGCTCTCATATCAGCGCTCTCGCACCTCGTTTCGGAGGGGAGAAACCCTGACACTATGGATATTGATCTGCTCACCTCTCTCGAAGTGGTTGAAAAGATTAACCAACAAGACAAACAAGTCCCACTGGCGATTGAAGCGGAACTGCCACAGATCGCGAAAGCGGTCGATAAAATTGCTCATGCCTTTCAAAACGGTGGTCGACTGATTTATATGGGCGCAGGCACCAGTGGTCGATTGGGTGTTTTAGATGCATCAGAATGCCCTCCGACTTTCGGTGTTTCAGACAAAATGGTTATCGGCTTAATCGCTGGCGGACCAGAAGCGATTTTAAAAGCCAAAGAGGGAGCGGAAGATTCGCTGACTCTCGGTATTGAAGACCTGAAAGCCATTCAATTTACAGAAAATGATGTCGTGGTAGGTATTGCTGCGAGCGGTCGCACACCTTACGTGATTGGTGCACTCAACTATGCCAATCAGCTTGGCGCAGTAACGGTTGCATTATCTTGTAACCCTGACTCTCCAATTGCTGAAATCGCTCAAATCGCAATTAGCCCGGTGGTTGGCCCAGAAGCCTTAACCGGTTCAACACGACTCAAATCAGGTACAGCACAAAAGCTGGTGCTTAATATGCTGACCACTGCCAGCATGATTCGCATTGGTAAGAGCTACCAAAACCTTATGGTCGACGTAAAAGCGACCAATGAAAAGTTGGTTGCCCGCGCCGCTCGTATCGTTATCCAAGCAACGGAGTGCGATAAAGCACTGGCGGTGTCGACACTTAAAGCGACTGATTACGATGTGAAGTTATCTATTTTGATGATTCTAACAGGGCTAGATTTAGAGTTAGCCAAGGCTCAGCTTGATAAGCAAAACGGCTTTTTAAGAAAAGCTGTAGAGAATAACCAGTAACCTAGACTCTGCTGTTGAGTGTTACTCCGGCTACCGACAAAAAGACCAGTACACACGCGGTACTGGTCTTTTTTAGTTTTAATTTTTCATCGCTAGCTTGGGCTTAGTAGTCGTTTGAGAACTCGTCCCAGCCGCGTTGCCATTCCATACGGAAACGTTGAGCGTCTTCCGTACCAGAACACACGCCTTCATACACCTGACCAGATAAACCAATCTGATAAGCATGGTTCGGATTACAATATTCAGTCACACCTAGGTGATAACCTTCTGTGTAACTCGCTTGATCGACTGCGCCAAGCTCAGTCATCTCTGAATACGAACGCTGAGTGTGGCCTTTGATACCATCACGATAGCCAATCTCTTGCCAATTGCCTTCAGCTGCTAAATCTTGAACATTGGCGCTGCATCCTGCAAGGCTAAATGCCACGGCGAATAGTACGATTATTTTTTTCATTTCAATCCTTTATATTGTTACTTCACCACTTTCTGACGAAGCGCTGCCTTTGTGGTGATTCTCCGCTGAACGCCTATCGATGTCCACTTATTGTCTAATGTTCGCCACTTTAGGTTCATTCCGACCACTCAGAATCAATAGTCGCCGTTAAGCCAACTCAAACAACCTCTCTATAGAGCTAATAGGCCTCTCGATAGAAATATCGGCCACTCAGCACAGTGAACAAACCACTAAATCAGTTATAACACCGCTAAATTGGCTATTCGACCACTCACTCTCGTAGCGGAAGTTTCTTCTCATCGACTCCTTTAATATACACCCTGACTTAATTAATACATTCAGGGATAACAAATTATGATGTGGTTTCTTACCTGTGTCGCAGCACTCATTGGTGGCTACTTTATTTACGGTGCCTTTATCGAGAAGATTTTCGGTATCAATGAAAAGCGTCAAACACCCGCTCACACCAAGCAAGACGGCGTGGACTTCGTTCCAATGTCGACGCCAAAGGTTTACCTAGTTCAACTGCTTAACATTGCAGGTGTAGGTCCAATCTTCGGCCCTATCATGGGTGCCCTTTACGGCCCAGCAGCAATGCTTTGGATCGTGCTAGGTTGTATCTTCGCAGGTGCCGTACACGACTACTTCTCAGGTATGTTATCTATCCGCAATGGTGGCGCTTCGGTTCCAACCATCACTGGACGTTACCTAGGCAATGGCGCAAAACACTTTATGAACATCTTTGCCATTGTTCTACTGCTTCTTGTTGGTGTGGTGTTCGTTTCTGCTCCAGCAGGCATGATCACTAACCTAGTGAACGACCAAACTGATTTCGTAATGTCTACGAGCACCATGGTTGTCATCATCTTTGCTTACTACATCATCGCAACGATTGTCCCTGTCGATAAAATCATTGGTCGCTTCTACCCATTGTTCGGTGCACTGCTTATCTTTATGTCTGTTGGCCTAATCACTGCGATTGGTCTATCTGACGAGCACCAAATCATGGGTGGCTTCGAGATGAAAGACATGTTCACCAACATGAACCCTAACGATCTACCACTTTGGCCTGCTCTATTTATTACCATCGCTTGTGGTGCTATCTCTGGCTTCCACGCAACTCAGTCTCCACTAATGGCGCGTTGCATGGAAAACGAGAAAAATGGTCGCTTCGTATTCTACGGTGCAATGATTGGTGAAGGCATCATCGCTCTAATCTGGTGTGCACTTGCTCTGTCTTTCTTCGGTTCGGTTGAGTCTCTGTCTGACGCAATTGCAAACGGCGGCCCAGGTAACGTAGTATACAGCGCTTCATTTGGTCTACTGGGTGTATTTGGCGGTATCCTTGCTTTCCTTGGCGTGGTTATCCTACCAATCACTTCTGGTGACACAGCGTTCCGTTCAAGCCGTCTTATCCTTGCTGAATACTTCAACATGGAACAGAAAACACTGCGTAACCGTCTACTAATGGCGTTACCACTGTTCGTTATCGGTGGCATCCTGACTCAAGTTGATTTCGGTATCATCTGGCGCTACTTCGGTTTTGCTAACCAATCAACAGCCGTAATGATGCTGTGGACAGCTTCAGCTTACCTACTTCGCCACAACAAACTGCACTGGGTAACAACAGTTCCAGCTATCTTCATGACGTCTGTGTGTATCACATTCATCCTGAACAACAGCCAACTGGGCTTCGGTCTACCAATGCAAATCTCAACCATCATTGGTGTGGTGAGTGCGCTAGGTGTTGCGGCTTACGTTATTAAAATTTCAAAAGGCAAAGGCGATATCGACCTAGCTGATGAAGAAGAGAAAGAAGCAAAAGGCGTCACCAAAACAGCCTAGTTCTTTAAGGCTCTTGGGAACAAGAGACCAATCTTCATAGAAAGAGATAAAAGAACAGCCAAACACAACTTCGCTTGCTCCCGTAATCACTCAGTGATTCGTGGAACCTAAGACTAAAGCCCGTCCACTGTGATGGGCTTTATTGTTTGTAGGCGTTAGTGCTTTCGACTCTGGGAAGCGAATATAGGCTACTAAAACACAAGCAAAGCTACCGTTACCAAGCAATGAGCTTTACACTTAACAAGCGTCTCAATAGGTGAAAATATGGAACTCATTCTCTCTCTGCTGCAACAAACCTGCGTCTACTTAGTGATTGCTTACATGCTGAGTAAAACCCCACTGATTCTCCCTTTGTTGAGCATCTCTTCACGCTTAGGCCATAAGATCAGCTGCTACGTTCTGTTCTCCCTATTCTGTATTATGGGCACCTATTTCGGACTGCAAATCAATGATGCCATCGCCAACACGCGAGCGATGGGCGCGGTAATGGGCGGTTTGTTTGGTGGTCCTGTAGTTGGCTTTGCGGTCGGCTTTACTGGCGGGATTCACCGTTACTCATTAGGCGGCTTCACGGACTTAGCTTGTGCTATCTCAACGACAGCAGAAGGCTTGATTGGTGGCCTGCTGCATGTGTACTTAGTCAGAAAGAACAAAGCCAGTCAGCTGTTTAATCCGCTGGTAGTGTTCTCTGTCACCCTATTTGCAGAAATTATTCAAATGTTGATTCTGCTCGCAGTCGCCAAACCATTTGAGCAGTCCTACGCGCTTGTTTCCGATATTGCCGCGCCAATGATCATTGCCAACTCTGTGGGTGCAGCACTGTTCATGAGCATCATCCAAGACAGAAAGACCATCTTCGAGAAATACTCCGCCACCTTCTCACGCCGCGCACTTACTATTGCCGAGCGTTCGGTAGGTATTCTGCATGGCGGCTTCACTTCCGATAACGCACAAAAGATCGTGCGTATCGTTTATGAAGAAACTAATGTTGGTGCGGTGGCGATTACCGACCGAGAAAAAATCCTCGCGTTCGTCGGCATTGGCGATGAGCACCATATTCCAAATACCCCTATTTCATCGCAAAGTACCCTCACCTCGATGGAAAAGAACGACATCATCTACCTTGACGGTAAAGAGAATCCATACCAATGTTCTCTATCTCAAGATTGTAAGTTGGGCTCTGCACTAATCATTCCACTGCGTGCTGGTAACGAAGTGGTCGGCACCATCAAGCTCTATGAGCCAAAGCTGAAACTATTCTCAACTATCAATATGTCGATGGGTGAAGGTATCGCTCAACTATTATCGAGCCAGATCCTATTTAGCAACTACCAGCAGCAGCAAACGCTACTGACACAAGCAGAAATCAAACTGCTGCACGCTCAAGTGAACCCGCACTTCTTGTTCAATGCGCTTAATACTATCAGCGCAGTAACACGTCGTGACCCAGATAAAGCTCGAGAGTTGATTCAACACCTGTCTCACTTCTTTAGAAGCAACCTAAAGCAGAACATCAACACCGTGAAGCTCAAAGACGAACTGGCACACGTCAACGCTTACCTGACCATAGAGAAAGCACGCTTTACCGATCGACTAGAAGTGGAATGGGATATCGACCCGCAGTTATATGAATCTCAATTGCCGAGCTTTACCCTGCAACCGCTGGTAGAAAACGCCATCAAACATGGGATATCTAATATGTTGGAAGGCGGTAAAGTAAAGATATCTAGCGAGGCTTTCGAGGGTGGGTTCAAGTTAACCGTTGAAGACAATGCAGGTAATTATCAGAAGCCATCTCAAGATCATGTAGGATTAGGGATGGAAATTGTTGATAAACGACTCACTAATTTCTTTGGACAAGACTCAGCACTAAAAATAGAATCTCAACCACAGCAATTTACTCGAATGAGCTTTATCATACCTATACTAAAATAACGGTCTTTTCGCAGGTGATAGCTTCTCGGTAAGCATATTTAAAAGACATATATAGAAAACAAGCAGGGATAGTAACAAGATGAAGATTGTAGGATGTTAAAAGCACTAGTTGTCGATGATGAGCTTTTTGCTCGCGAAGAGTTGATTGAGCTGCTGACTGAAACTGGAGAAGTGGAAGTCATTGGCCAAGCAAGTAACGCAATTGAAGGGCTTAAGCAGATCAACCTTCTAAAGCCTGATGTGGTGTATTTGGACATTCAAATGCCTCAGGTCACTGGGATTGAATTGCTGAGCATGCTTGACCCAGAAACCATGCCCTACGTGGTATTTGTGACCGCCTACGATCAATATGCGATTCAAGCCTTTGAAGACAATGCCTTTGACTACCTACTCAAACCCGTTGAACCTTGTCGATTAAATAAGAGTGTTTGCCGCCTGAATAAAGTCATCAAGCAAAACCAGAAAACACCGGAGCAAGACATCTCTGCGATTGCTCCCTGTCACTTAGAGCAAATCCCATGTATTGGTCATAACCGCATTGTGATCATGGCAAGCCAAACGGTAGAGTGCGCCTATTCCGATATCAGTGGTGTGCATGTTCGTAGCTCATCGCAAACCGCAACCTCACAGTTAACACTAAAGATCTTGGAAGAAAAGACCGATTTGATCCGCTGTCATCGACAGTATTTGATCAACATAAAATCGATCCAAGAGATCAAACTGCTAGAAAATGGATTAGCAGAGATCATTACCCTGACTGGCTTTGAAGTCCCGGTGAGTCGTCGTTATTTAAAGACTTTAAAAGAGCAACTCGGTCTCCAGTAACGCGTTAGAATTAGACGCCTTGTTCCAAAGCACGATCAAAAAAGCCAACGTATCAACGTTGGCTTCCTGCTGTTTACAAATCAATAGTGTTTGCAAATCGATAGTGTTACGCATCGATCTTGTCACCAATCAATAGAGATTAGTCGACTTGCTTAATCTGTAGCTCTTTTGGTACTTCAAAGAACATGTTCTCTTCACGACCTTGAATCTCTTCAACGTCAGTCGCACCTAGCTCACGAATACGATCTAGAATTTGGTTTACCAGCTCTTCAGGAGCAGAAGCACCGGCTGTTACACCGATTTTCTTTTTCCCTTCAACCCACTCGGTTTGAATGTCTTCAGGACAGTCAGTTAGGTAGCCTGGTGTGCCTAGTTTCTCAGCTAGCTCTTTTAGACGAGTTGAATTCGATGAGTTCTTAGAACCAACCACTATCACCACATCAACGTCATTCGCCATCTCACGCACAGCGTCTTGACGGTTTTGAGTCGCGTAACAGATGTCGTCTTTACGTGGGCCTTGAATCTCAGGGAACACTCGACGTAGCTCTTCAATCACATCTGCAGTTTCATCTACTGATAGCGTAGTTTGGCTAACATAGTGCAGGTTACTTGGATCATTCACCACGAGGTTCTGTACGTCCTCTGGTCTTTCAACCAAGTACATACCACCAGTTTGGCTCGCGTACTGACCCATAGTGCCTTCCACTTCAGGGTGACCTGCGTGGCCAATCAGTACCACTTCCATATGTTTGCGGCTCGCACGAGCAACCTCCATATGAACTTTAGTCACCAAAGGACACGTCGCATCAAATACCGTTAACTCACGCTCTTTCGCTTCTTTACGAACCGCTTGAGAAACACCGTGAGCCGAAAAGATCACGATGTTGTCGTCTGGCACCTCACTCAGTTCTTCGACAAAAATAGCACCACGCTGCTTGAGCCCCTCAACAACAAAGCGGTTGTGTACCACTTCATGGCGAACATAGATCGGTGGCTGATACATTTCGAGTGCACGCTCTACGATGCTGATCGCACGATCGACACCGGCACAAAAGCCACGAGGGTTAGCTAACATTATTTTCATTTCATTGCTCATCATTTACCGCGGTACTAAGGTTGCTTCTATAGAGTTCGCCGTCAGCGAGGTTCGCATTCTACAGTGAAGCGTCTAGACAGTGAAGCTCTGGGTGAGATCACAGCTGTAAGGCTATCTTATTCTAGCGTGAAGACAGCTATTCTAACGTTAAGAGAGTTATTCTACCGTTAAGATATTGACGTCAAAGCTAACGTCTTGACCAGCGAGTGGGTGATTAAAATCAACCGTCACTGAATCACCTGCGATCTCAGTAATAATACCTGGAATTTCCATACCGTCAGGACCTGAAAATGCCATGATAGTGCCCACTTCAACTTCAGAGTCGCCAACAAACTTAGCACGATCCATATAGTGAATATGATCTGGGTTTGGCATACCAAACGCGTCTTCCGCCTTCAGTTCGATAGACTTTTCAGTGCCGGCTTCAAGTCCAAGTAAGCACGCTTCAAAGTTCTCACTTAGGCTGCCATCACCCATGACGAACTTCGCTGGTTTGCCCATGTTCTCCGTACTATCGGCAACTGAACCATCCTTCATTTTAATCGTAAAATGTAGAGTTACTGCTGAATCATTTTTAATTGCTGCCACGTTACTTTCCTTAGACTTCTTTATTATTTGAGGATGCGCTGTGCTTTGCTTCCTTGTTGACTGAAGCATAAAAAAAAGCGCCGTCGGAATCAACCGACAGCGCTTAGGGCTATTCTATTCTGTGAGTCATAGACTGACTTTGAAGCAAGCTATTTGCTTTCGTCTTTCTTACGGAAACCATCTAAGATGATCATCGCAGCACCGATACAGATTCCCATATCCGCTAAGTTAAATGCAGGCCAGTGGTAAGTGCCCCAGTAGAAGTCTAAGTAATCGACAACAAAGCCATGTACGACTCGGTCAAACACATTACCTACTGCACCACCAATGATGATCGCATAAGCAATGTTATTCCACTTCTCTGTTGCTGGTAGTTTGCTCATCCAGTACGTCAGCATACCTGTTACCGCAAAGGCGATACCCGTAAATAACCAACGCTGCCAACCACTTTGATCACTCAAGAAGCTAAACGCTGCACCGTAGTTATGCACGTACAAAAAGTTAAAGAATGGCAGCACCTCAATACGGTTTGCCCAACCATAACCCATATTGTCCATGACAAAGAGTTTAATGCCGATATCAGCCAAGAAGACCAATAGAGCCAGCCATAACCAACGTACACCAGATTGTTTTAACGAAACTTCACTCATTTCTATTCCTAGTATTTACGAAGTTGGTATTCATTGTTAGTCACCTTACGTGACCTTGATTACCAACTTGGTTAAACACATTTCCTATAACTAAAAATAACCCCAGTTGATACTGGGGCTATGATTTTTACAAAAAGTTCAGTCTTTCTCTGAGTCGTTATGCGAACTTACGCACTTCGCCTTCACCGTCGATGTTCGACACACAACGACCACAAACTTTCTCGTGACCTTCGATAGTGCCTACATCTGGAGTGTGGTGCCAGCAACGGTCACACTTCTCAGCTTCAGTAGCCGCAACTTCAACGAATAGACCAGCAACGTCTGTCGCTTGCGCTGCATCAGACTTCTCGCTCAGTGGCTTAACAACAGCTGCAGAGGTGATAAGTACGAAACGTAGCTCATCTTCTAGCTTGTTGATTTTAGCCGCTAGTGCATCGTCAGCGTATAGAGTAACTTCAGCTTGCAGTGCACCACCGATCGTTTTCTCTTTACGAGCATCTTCAAGAAGCTTGTTCACTGCGCCACGAACAGACTGGATTTCAGTCCAGAATTCGTTGCTTAGCTCTTCGCCTTCTGCAAGACCAAATAGACCTTCGAACCACTCACCTGTGAATACGAACGTGTCGCGCTGCTCTCCAGTTGGTAAAGAGCTTGGCATTTCGTTCCAAATTTCATCTGCAGTGAACGACATGATAGGTGCCATCCAACGAACTAGAGCTTCTACGATGTAGTAAAGCGCCGTTTGACAGCTACGTTGAGCATGGCTGCCCTGCTTCGCTGTGTACTGACGGTCTTTGATTACGTCTAGGTAGAAAGAACCCATTTCGATAGAACAGAACTGCATTAGACGTTGAGTCACACCGTGAGTGTTGTACTCGCCGTATGCTTTAACAATCTCTTCTTGTGCAGCTTGAGCACGGCCAACAGCCCAGCGATCAAGTGCAACCATCTCTTCAGCAGGAACTAGGTCAGTTTCAGGGTTGAAACCGCTCAAGTTCGCTAGGAAGAAACGAGCCGTGTTACGAATACGACGGTAAGCATCCGCTGAACGCTTCAGGATTTCATCAGAAACCGCAACTTCACCCGTGTAGTCTGTAGAAGCAACCCATAGACGCAGGATATCTGCACCTAGCTTGTTGGTTACATCTTTAGGTGCAACAACGTTACCGATAGATTTAGACATCTTACGGCCGTTACCATCAACCACGAAACCGTGAGTTAGCACTTGCTTGTACGGTGCTTCGTCTTTCATCGCGATAGATGAAATTAGAGAAGACTGGAACCAGCCACGGTGTTGATCTGAACCTTCAAGGTAAAGATCAGCACTGTTACCGTTGTACTCTTCACGAGAGTCAACAACAGAGAAGTGCGTAACACCTGAGTCGAACCATACGTCTAGCGTATCCATTACTTTTTCGTACTTATCAGCGTCTTCTGCGCCCATAAGTTCAGCAGCGTCTACATCCCACCAAGCTTGAATGCCTTTCTCTTCAACTAGCTTCGCTACTTTTTCAATAAGTGCTGGGCTATCAGGGTGAAGTTCTGACGTTTCTTTATGGACGAACAGAGCAATTGGCACACCCCAAGTACGTTGACGAGAGATACACCACTCAGGACGACCTTCAACCATGCCTTCGATACGGCTTTGACCCCATTCAGGCAACCACTCAACACTCTTGATTGACTCTAGTGCTTTAGCACGTAGGCCAGCTTGATCCATAGAGATGAACCATTGTGGTGTTGCGCGGAAGATGATTGGAGTTTTGTGTCTCCAACAGTGTGGGTAGCTGTGCTCGTAAGCGTGGTGATGCAGAAGTGCACCTTTCTCTTTTAGAACTTCTAAAACAGAGTCGTTCGCTTTGAATACGTGCTGACCAGCAAATAGCTCGGTATCTGGCAGGTAAACGCCGTTAGAACCAACTGGGTTAGCGATTTCTAGGTTGTACTTTTTACCAACCACGAAATCTTCTTGACCGTGACCAGGCGCAGTGTGAACCACACCAGTACCTGAATCTGTTGTTACGTGATCGCCAAGAACTGCAGGAACAGTAAAGTCGTAGAACGGGTGGTTGAACTGAGAAAGCTCAAGATCAGCACCTGTAGCAAAACCAAGGTTGTGGAAGTGCTCGATACCTGCACGATCCATTACGTCTTTTGCTAGTTCAGAAGCAACAACGATACGTTGAGCAGGCTGGTCGCCATTCGCTTCAACTTGGATAAGCACGTATTCAAGATCATCACGTAGACATACTGCGCGGTTAGCAGGCAGAGTCCATGGTGTTGTTGTCCAGATAACGATAGAAATTTCGCCTTGACCCTCATGACCTTCAGCTAGAGTAAATTTCTCTAGAAGCGCCGCTTCGTCAGCTGCTGTAAATTTCACATCGATAGATGGAGAAACTTTATCTTTGTATTCAACTTCAGCTTCAGCCAGAGCAGAACCACAATCAGTACACCAGTGAACGGGTTTGAAACCTTTAAGAAGGTGACCTTTGTCTGCGATTTTGCCAAGAGAACGAATGATGTTCGCTTCTGTGCCAAAATCCATAGTGCGATAAGGTTTGTCCCACTCGCCCATGATGCCAAGACGTTTGAAGCTCTCTTTCTGACCTTCAACTTGACCCGCAGCGTACTTTCGACACTCTTCGCGGAATTCAGCCGCCGAAATCTTCTGACCAGGCTTACCTTTCTTCTTCTCAACCATTAGCTCGATTGGAAGACCGTGACAGTCCCAACCAGGGATGTACGGTGCATCAAAACCAGAAAGGGTCTTAGATTTGATAATAATGTCTTTAAGAATCTTATTCAGCGCGTGGCCAATGTGAATATCGCCGTTCGCGTATGGAGGGCCATCATGCAGTACGAAAGATTTTTTACCTTTCTTTGCCTTACGGATTTCGCCGTAAAGATCTTCTTTGTACCAACGCTTCAGCATTTCTGGCTCACGATTTGCCAGATTGCCGCGCATTGGGAACCCTGTTTCTGGTAAGTTCAGGGTATCTTTATAATCACTCATCGATTCTTAATTCCGTTATATTGGGCGAAGTTAGACATTATGTTAATCGGTGGAATCATCCGATTAATTCTTTAGCTGAAGCAGCCACACCCTTGCGGCTTCAGCATCCAATTCTATTTGATTCTTTAGTGCGTCGAACGATTCAAATTTTATCTCGTCGCGCAGTTTGTGCAAAAGTCGTACTTCTAACTGTTTACCATATAAATTGGCTTTAAAGTCAAAAAAATGCACTTCCAATTGCTGCCTTACCCCATTAACTGTTGGTCGTTGTCCAATATTAGCAACGCCACCGACAGGAACACCGTCGATATCCAAAGCTTCAACAACATACACTCCCGATACAGGAGAAACACAACGCTTTAATGGAATATTAGCGGTAGGGAAACCGATAGTTCTCCCTAGTTTTCGACCATGGGACACTCGACCACTAATACTGTAATCACGTCCTAACATGGTAGCACTTGCAGCCAAGTCATCGACCGCTAATGCATTTCGTATCTCAGTACTGCTTACTCGTAATTGGTTTAAGCAATAGCTTTGGGTGCTGACCACCTCAAAACCGTACTTCTCGCCCGCCTCTTTGAGCATAGCGAAATTACCGGTACGACCTTTACCAAAGCAAAAATCGTCACCAACCACCAAGAACTTCACACCAAGCTTATCAACCAAAAGATCCTTAATGAATGCTTCCGCGGATAAACTTGCAAAATACTGATTAAAATTAACACACAATAAGCGACTGATATCTAGCTTACTCAGTTGCACGTATTTGTCTCGTAAACGAGTTAAACGTGCTGGCGCTCTATCTCGGGCAAACAGCTCCATAGGCTGCGGTTCAAACGTCATAACAACAGAAGGTAGCCCTAATGCTGCAGCTTGTTTAGAAACCTGACTCAAAACCTCTTGATGTCCTAAATGAACACCATCGAAGTTACCTATGGTTAATACACAGCCATGATGCTGCGCTTTAATATTGTGTATACCTCGGATCAGTTCCATTATGATCAGCTAAAACCTGTTATTTGCATCATTTATTGTGTGAAACCGACGGATTATATACTAATCAGTATTAATCTGTCGCTGCTTTTAAATGTTTTACTCGGATACCTAAAATCAGTACCGAAACAATATAAACAAAGCCACCAAGTCCAATCAAGCCAGTTAATGTCAGCGCTCTCTGGCTAAAGCTCCATTCAAGCCAATGTTGCATATTATCCAGCTGCCATAAAATAGCCGCTACCATCACCACACCTGAGATAATTAATTTGGCACTGAACAACAAGGTTGTCTTAGTTAATTGATACACACCCGCAAGGTGCAATCCTCGATATAACAAGGCCATATTCACAAAGGCAGACAGTGCCGTCGCAATCGCCAAACCCACATAGCCATAAAAATAAGCAAAGATCGCGTTAAACACCATATTGGTCACCATAGCGATAATGCCGTACTTAACCGGTGTTTTGGTATCTTGGCGAGAGTAATAGCCCGGAGCTAAAACTTTAATCAGCATGAAATTAAGCAAGCCTGATGCGTAAGCTACCAATGACATCGATGCTTGCTGTACATCGTGTGGAGAGAACTCACCACGCATAAATAGCACCATCAACATGGGTTTAGCTAAAACGATAAGACCTAACATCGCAGGAATACCAAGCAGCAACACCATGCGCACGCCCCAATCCATGGTATGCGCGAACCCTTCCCCTTGAGCATCTACGTGTTTACGAGACAAAGCAGGAAGAATCACAGTCGCAATCGCGATACCGAATAAACCGAGAGGAAATTCAAGCAGTCGGTCTGAGTAGTACAACCAACTGATAGAGCCTGTTGCGAGGAAGCTGGCAATAAAGGTATCAAACAATAAGTTGATTTGGCTGACCGATACACCGAACAGAGCAGGGATCATTAATGTGCGGATCTTAACCACACCCGGGTCTCTCCATCCCCACTTCGGCTTAACCAACACACCCGCTTTGATCAAGAAAGGCATTTGGAAAAGGAATTGGACTAAGCCACCAAGAAACACACCAATAGCCAAACCAATTTCTGGTTGTTCTAAATTAGGTGAGATAAACCATGCAGCGCCTATGATCATCACGTTCAAGAACACAGGAGTAAAAGAAGAGACCGCAAATTTACCTAATGTATTAAGAATGGCACCAGATAAAGCGACGAAGGTGATAAACCATAAATAAGGAAAGGTAATCTTGAGCATAAAGCTCGCTAGCTCAAATTTGGGTGCTGATGGGCCATCATTTAGCCAGTCGATAAACCAACCCGCACCAAACATCGCGGTGATCACGCCAGAGCCCAATACCCCGATGACGGTGACAATAGAAACTAAAACCCCGAGCGTCCCCGACACCTTAGCAATTAAATCTCGTGTCTTATCTTTATCACCTGCGGCGTGATATTCCGTTAATACAGGAACAAACGCTTGAGAAAACGCACCTTCTGCAAAAAGTCGACGTAAGAAATTAGGAATTTTATTAGCGAAGAAAAATACGTCGGCACTCGCTCCTGCCCCCATCAAATTTGCTACTACTACATCACGTACTAGCCCCAATACACGGGAAACAAAAGTCATTGCGCTGACAATCAGGCCTGACTTTAATAGTCGTTTACTCACAGAAACCTCTGACACTGGTTGATTACTTTCAAGCGAGGATAAATACTATCCTGTCCTAAGAAGCATATTTATTAGCATTGGTCTAAAAATGCTGTTAGAATCCCCGCCATCTTAACCGCGATGACCTTTCCATACCAAAGTTTGTTTGGCTACGATTGGTTTTTGCACAAATCATTTGACAATTAAGCGCTAATGAGGGATAGTCCTCGCCCTTAAATTGTCACCGAACTAAGTTTTTGGGAGTTAGACCCTTGGCAAACAGTAAATCTGCTAAGAAGCGCGCTATCCAAGCTGAGAAACGTCGCCAGCACAATGCTAGCCGTCGTTCTATGATGCGCACTTACATGAAAAAGACTATCGCAGCTATCGCAGCTGGTGATAAAGAAGCTGCAACTGCTGCTCTTGTAGAAGTTACACCACTTCTTGACCGTATGGCGACTAAAGGCCTTATTCATAAGAATAAAGCTGCACGTCATAAGTCTCGTTTCGCTGCTGCAATCAAAGCTCTTTAATAGAAATTTGATTACAACGCAAAACGAAAAAAACCGGCCTAGGCCGGTTTTTTTATATCTAAATTTTGAGTAACGCTTTTATTTTACGTGCTAACAGCCGTTTTTCTGACCGATAAACAATTTAAGCAGATAGATAAAACAAACAATCAGAAAAATAAATAGAGAAGCAAATTGGTACGTAGATAGATAGGTAAACACTAACGTTCAATGTGAAATGCTAACACTTCCTTGTGTCATTCTATCGCTGATAAGAAATCCCCCTCCCACCAGCAATAAGCTACTTGCAGTAAATACCATGCAGTAGGTTAATCATCGCTTTTACTTCTTCACTACTCAATGTGTAATACACCGTTTGAGCTTCTTTGCGAGTTTCGACCAAACCATCTCTTCTCAACCAAGCAAGATGTTGAGATAAAGCAGACTGACTCAGTTCCAACTTGCCACACAACTCCCCAACCGACAGTTCAGTGCCATGTAATAGGCACAAAATCTGTAAGCGACGCTCGTTAGCCATGGCTTTGAGTAGAATCACAGCTTGTGCTGAGTTCTTCTCCATCTCTTTTAAGTTCATAGTTTGGCTCCCTACAACCTTTACGCCAACTACGGGCTATCAGTATTTCCGGCATATTGCGGAGTTATGATAATCGATATCAATTCATTAACAAACTATCTCACTCGAACAATTTGCTAAAATCTGCGTCACATACGTTTTTTACTGCTGGATGTTGGATCATCCTCTCAGCAAATATGACGTAGTACTCCTCTTTTAACTCTTCAATACCGCCTAATAGTTGCAGTGATGTGTCGTCTTCCACTTCAGACATATAAATCGTCGGTGCTAAAAATATTACGTCATGATGGTAACGAGCAAAAGCCTTCATCAATGCGGCATCATCAAACTCACCTAAAATATCTGGCTTAAGCCCTTGTCTATCAAACCATTGCAGCACTTTACGACCCATTGAGGTTCGGCTGCCAGGGATCAAAAGCTTTCTTTGCTCCAATACAGCAGGGAAATTAACCCCTTCAACCTGACCTGAACTAAAAAAGCTCATTCCACTCTCACCCAGCTTTTTACTGAACAGGCCCGGGCTTTGACTAGAGTCCACCGGACAGTCAGACAAAATCATATCGAGCTTATGTTGAGAGAGTTGCTCAAGTAGCATTTCATGGGTCGATTCAAAACAGCGCAAGTGAATGCTGTTATCTGGAGGGATGGTCGACATCAGTATCTTACTGACGAGTCTTTTAGAGAGCGCATCCGCGACGCCAACATCAAACAGAATATTGGAGTGTTGGCTGTAATTCACGATGTCCAGCATCTCGTAACTCAGGCCAAACATACGATCGGCATATTTAAAGACCAGTTGCCCAAGCTCTGTAGGCTCAACACTTCGGCCATTACGCTTGGTCAACTTGCCATCCATGCGTTCTTCTAAGGCTTTTATCTGCCCCGTTACCGTTTGTGGTGTTAGGAATAGGGCTTCTGCAGCTTTAGTAACAGAGCCTTGCTTGCAAACCATCCAGAAGTAATACAGATGGTTGTAGTTGAGATGCGACATAGATGTGCCGTAATAAAAGAGTAGATACCCTTTTATATCAAATATGACACCGCCACTCAACAAACTCGGAAAAACCTAACCAAACATAGATTTACCACTTATTTTTTCGAAGCGTCTGATTTCATAATGTAATATTTCATCGATTATTTTCAATTTTTTTCTAACTTTTAAGATCTATATCACCTATAGAATTTCCATTAAAAAACAATTTTAAACAACAACTTAAAACAACCACATTAGCAATTGGAATATTTAAAGAGTAAATCATCACAAAAAAGTCGCACCTAAACCAAAATGTAATATTACTGAAATATTTCCCCTCTAACATCACGCTCAGATTAAACAAACAGACCAAACACAGACTTAAACGGTCCAATGGAGAAAACATTATGAACCAAGCTACTACTGCAGCAGCGCCTATCTCGAGCACTACTCGTTGGCTACGCTGGGCTAACTTGGCATTCATGCTTTACCTACTATTACTTTCAGTTTCAATGGTTGGTACAGGCTTCAAATGGGCAACAGGCGAGCAAGCAAAGGTTCTTTTCGAATTTGCTTCACACCCAGTTGCAGGCTTAATGATTGGTTTAGTAGCAACAGCGCTTATTCAATCATCAAGTACAGTTACTTCAATTATCGTTGGCCTTGTGGCAGGTGGTTTACCTGTTGAGCTAGCAATTCCTATGATCATGGGTGCTAACATTGGTACTACGGTAACCAATACGCTAGTTAGCCTTGGTCACGTTCGTTGTAAAGAAGAGTTCAAACGTGCATTCGCAAGTGCGACAATCCACGACTTCTTTAACCTATTAGCCGTTGCTATCTTCCTACCACTAGAGATGGCGTTTGGAATTCTAGAGAAAATTTCTCACTGGTTAGTATCACCGATGCTAGCAACAGGTGATATGAGCATGGGTGGTCTTAACTTCATCAAGCCAATCACTAAGCCTGTTGTAAGTGCGATTAAAGAACCACTATCAACGTTTGGCGACACTGTTGGCGGCATCATGCTTATCGCTCTAGGTATCGCAACTATCTTCGTAGCTATTACTGTAATGGGTAAGCTGATGAAGAGCCTAATGGTTGGTCGTGCTCGTGAGATTCTAAAGAACGCAATCGGTCGTGGTCCAATCCACGGTATCGCTTCTGGCTCTATCGTGACTATCCTTGTTCAGTCTTCTTCTACGACAACAAGCTTGATGGTTCCACTAGTAGGTTCAGGTGTTCTTAAAGTACGTGACGTTTACCCATTCACTCTGGGTGCAAACATCGGTACATGTATTACGGCTCTACTTGCAGCTACAGCAGTGTCTGGTGAGTTCGCAGTATTCGCACTACAAATTGCTCTAGTACACTTGGTGTTCAACATCATGTCAACGGTATTCATCTTCGGTATCCCGTTCCTACGTGAACTTCCAGTTAAAGCGGCAGACATGATTTCAGACATGGCTGTGAAGAACAAAGCTGTAGTGGCTGGTTACCTTGTTGCGGTATTCCTTGTACTGCCTGGTAGCGTGTTAGCTCTTACCGCTTAATAGCAAAATAAACATCGCTTATAGCAAAGCCCGCTACCTCCTAGGTTGCGGGCTTTTTCTTTTTAAGAGCAGATACGGGATTCGTGTAAGCGAGTATCGAAGAGAAAGAGCCAATGCGCGTTGAGAGTATACGAGTAACATAAAGCATCACACAGCATATGATTTCTCTGCTCTTCGAATCTCGATTACTCGTCACTGTAACTTAGATACAAAAAAGGCTGCACAGAGGCCTGTCTCTTGATCACAAG